>CAIRHQ010000085.1 GCA_903878475.1 uncultured Bacteroidota bacterium
CGAATAATTAATGATACCATTGAGGTGATCAGGATTTTGCACGAGAGGATGGATATTGAAGGGAGGGTTAGCAGTTAGCAGTTGGAGGTTGGAGGTTGGAGGTTGGAGGTTCTTTCAATTCGAAAGCGTGCAAAGTTAACGGAATCAACTAAACTCAAAGGCTGCTCACCCAACTTTAAACCTTAAACCTTAAACTTTAAACTCTCCCCCCCCAACCCTTAAACGACTTAAACCCTTAAACGAATTAAACGACAATACCCCTCAACCCCTAAACCAGCCCATGACCATCCTCGGAATTAACGCCTACCACGCCGACTCTTCTGCCGCAATTTTTGTTGATGGCCAAATGGTGGCTGCCATTGAAGAAGAAAGATTCAGGCGGGTAAAACACTGGGCCGGTTTTCCTCAACTGGCCATTGAATTTTGTTTAAAAGAAGCGGGTATCGGATACAGCCAGGTGGATCATTTTGCCATTGGCCGCGACCCACGCGCTAAATTCCTGAATAAACTGATCTACCTGTCTAAACACCCTGCAGGTAGTTTAGCTGCGGTAAAGGATCGATTGCAGAATAGCCGCAAAGTATCGTCCATTGAAAAAGAGCTGGCCATCATATCCGGATTACCGGCTACTGCTTTTATTCATAAGATAAGACAGGTAGAACATCACCGCAGCCATATCGCTTCTGCCTTTTACGCTTCGCCATTTGATGAAGCCGCATGTCTTTCTATAGATGGTTCGGGAGATTTTAGTACTACCATGTCGGGCATCGGCAGGGGCAATGATATTGAGATACTGGATTCTATTGATTTTCCGCATTCCATCGGCATCTTCTATACTGCCTTTACACAGCTGCTGGGTTTTCCTCATTATGGGGATGAGTATAAAGTGATGGGAATGGCTCCTTATGGTAATCCCAAATATGTAGAGCAACTGAAAGATGTGGTAACCCTTACTAAAGATGGATTATTCAAACTGAATCTTTCCTATTTCCGGCAGGGCACACAGGGCATCATTACTTACGGTGATGATCATACGCCGGTGGTGGCGCCGCTGTTCAGCGATAAAATGGTTCAGCAATTTGGACAACCCCGTAAAAAAGAAGAACCGCTTACACAGGATCATAAAGACCTGGCGGCATCGGTTCAACGGTTCACCGAAGAGGTGATCTTTCATTTGCTCAATCATTTACAGAAAAGAACGGGCATGCAAAATATTTGTATTGCCGGAGGCGTGGCACAAAACAGTGTGGCCAACGGTAAAATATTACGCAATACCGGGTTTAAAAATATTTATATTCCTTCGGCAGGTCATGATGCAGGCATTTCCATGGGCGCTGCCTTATATACCCAACACCAGTTGATGCGCTACGAGCGGCAACCCGCCATCTTATCTGCGTATACGGGTAGCCGTTTTAGCAATGAAGAGATCAAAGACATGCTGAACACGAAAAATATTGGGTACACCGAAATGACCGATGAAGCCATCTACAACAAGGTTACCGATTGTATGATCAATGGGGGAGTAGTAGGTTGGTTTACCGGCAGGGCCGAGTTTGGTCCGCGTGCACTGGGCGGCCGTAGCATCATTGCCGATCCCCGGCGCAATGATGCCAAGGAAATACTGAACCTGAAAATTAAGCGCAGAGAAAGCTTCCGGCCTTTTGCTCCGTCCATTTTAAAAGAATATGTGGGCGAATTCTTTGAATACACCGATGAAGTGCCTTTTATGGAAAAAGTATTTCCTATTCGTAAAGAGAAACAGGCACTGATACCGGCGGTAACACATGTGGATGGCTCAGGTAGATTGCAGACCGTAGATAAAATTATTTCGCCACGATATTATGCATTGATAGAAGCCTTTCGTAAAAAAACAGGGATACCTATTTTGCTGAATACTTCTTTTAATGAGAATGAACCCATTGTTAATCGCCCGGAAGAAGCGCTGGCTTGTTATTTGCGTACGAATATGGATATGCTGGTGATGGAGAATGTGGTGGTGGAGCGGGGAGGGTAACGTTTAAGACGTTTAAGGGTTTAAGGGTTTAAGGTTTAAGGGTTGGAGATTTCGTTAGGGATAATGGTCATCAATCTTACATGTCATGCTGAGGAACGAAGCATCCCAAGCGTGTTGGTAAATCAATCATCGGAGCGAACAACAAAAAGTAGAATGTCATGCTGATCCCGAGAGCTATCGGGATCAGCA
>CAIRHQ010000086.1 GCA_903878475.1 uncultured Bacteroidota bacterium
AGTGATCAATTCCATAAAAGACGGAATCATTAAATCAGATGCCCTTTCTTCCAGCACACTTATATTATTAAAACAGAAGTTTGCTGCCTACCTGGAAGATGTGTTTGGTTTGAAAGATGAAACCGGTGCCAATAACGGAAAGCTTGCTGCTGTAATGGAGCTACTGATCGATATACGCAAAGAAGCAAAAGCCAAAAAGGATTTTGCCACCTCCGATAAGATCAGGAATCAATTAAGCGGTATCGGTATTAACCTGAAGGATGAGAAAGGCGGGGAGATGAGCTGGGGGGTTGAATAGGTTGGGGGTTGGAAGTTGGAGGTTGGGGGTTTCGTCCCGACGGGGTCTTCATCGTCTAGCCTGTGTGCTGGCTGAGACCCCGGTGTAGAAGAGCGGTTCTTGCTGTTTTTGGGGATCCAATCGCACAGGTCTTCTTACAGTATACCAAAGCGGCCGGGATGCTTCGTGCCTCAGCATGACAGTTCTGCTTTATAAATGGGCTTAGTCTTTAAAAGGGTTCTGTCATACTAATCGTTAACCATATTTGATAAAATAAATTTCATCTGCTCGGACAACAAATAATTAATCATCCATTAAACTAAAAAATAACAATGAATAAATTTATGATCGATATTCTTTTACAAGAAATTGACAATGAAACAAGAATGAAATTATTGCCCAAAGAACAAGAGATCATAAAAGAATGGGAAGACAATGGAACATTACTGGCTTCCTATATAAAGGCTGACACCGCTGGAATTTTCTTGGTTTTATTGGCAAACGACAAATCAGACGCAGACAAAAAACTTTCTACCCTGCCTTACTATCCATACATGAAAATTGAAATAATGTCTTTAAGATAGTCGCATCTGTTCTCCAAACAAATATCAGAAATGAAAATAATTATTGCCGCCCTTGTATTTATTCTTTCCATAAACCTTGCCGTAGCACAAACAGATACCGCTATCGCCAAAACCGGCGACCCCATTGAAATGCTTTTCCCGCAAGGGAAAACAAAAGCATTAATTCTAAGCTATGATGACGGAAGAACAGAGGATCGGCAGCTGGTAAAACTCATGAACAAATATGGGTTGATCGGAACCTTTCATCTCAATTCAAACAAATTGGGCACCAGTGGTTATGTAAACAAAGCCGAGATCAAACAACTGTATACCGGACACGAGGTTTCTGTTCATTCTGCCAATCATCCCAACCTAACCACATTATCAAAAATTGATATTGTTTATGAGGTGGTGGAAGACAGAAAAGAATTAGAAAGATTAATAGGATATCCGGTAAGAGGCATGGCTTATCCCTTTGGAAATAATAATGCCTTCGTTATTGATGCCATCAAAGGTTTGGGTATAGAATATGCAAGAACAGTAGATGACAGTTATGGATTTAAGATCCCCGAGAATTTTCTGCAATGGCACCCCACGGTACATCAATTTGCCAAAGCCTACTGGAAACCCAATGATCCGGAAAACGATAAAAAAGAATTAGACCGGTATTACCAGCTGATCAATGATTTTATCAATACCAAAGATTTGGTGCTATTAGATATTTGGGGACATAGCTGGGAAATGGGAAACAATCAAAACCACTGGGATGAAACAGAGAAATTCTTCAAACTATTGGCAAATAATTCAGCGATCCATTATACCACACAGATAGACCTGGTGGATTATATCAATGCATTCCGAAACTTAAAGTTTTCTGTTGAAAAAAATATGGTGAACAATCCAAGTGCATTAACTGTCTTCTTTAAAAAAGGCGGTAAAACATATTCGGTTTTGCCGGGCAAAACGATTTTTTTATCTAATTAAGATTTATAAAAAGAAGGAGTGGTATAATTGGTTGGCAGCTACTTGCATCTCATCAACCTCCCTTGTGAGGCCGTTCGCTGCCGCTTAGGCTCCTTACCAATAGTAAAGCATGTTCTTTATTGAAAAACAATAACCCATGGTTGATTTCAATTTCACTCCCTTCCCGATCATAACCACCGACAGGTTAGTATTAAGACAACTGGAATTATCCGACGGCCAGGATGTGTTTACCCACCGCAACGATGAAACCGTAAATACATATCTGGATGATTTCAGGCAGGGTTCTATTGAGGAAACACAGGCCCTCATCAACAGAATTCATAGAGAGGTTGCGATCAACAAAACAATTTTATGGACAGTTACCCTTAAAGACAAGAACAAGTTCATGGGTACGATCTGTCTTTGGAATATTTCGAAGGAAAAAGATAAGGCCGAAATAGGCTATACCATGCATCCCGAATTTCAGGGCCTGGGTTATATGGGTGAAGCAATGGAGAAGATCCTTGAGTTTGCCTTTGATTTGATGAAATTAAAAACGATTGAAGCGTTTACACATAAAGACAATGCGAGATCTGTTCAACTACTACTCAGGTTTAATTTTAAACAGGATAACACGCTGATACCGGTGAACAAGAATAACCGGATCGGTTTCTCGCTCAGCAACGAGACTGAATAGCTATTTTTAGATGTTTTTTAGCGGGGAAGTCATATGTATGTAAAAATAAACCCAGTAAACAGGGCGTTTTGGGCTAAAATTTTGAATATTTTGACTGAATTAGAAAGATTCGTGAACCTGCCATTATCGGGGCTTATTTCGTCCCCGCCTTAAACTTTTCGATCGCCGCCCGGGTAAAATCGCTCAATACCAGGGTCCCGCTGATGGCGGCACGCTCTTTTAATAACTCATCCCAGTGCTCGGTGCCCTTCCAGAATATTTTCTTCATCGCGGCCATAGCTTCAGGGTTTGATTTAGCAAGTTTTCCGGCCAACCGATCCACCGCCTCATCCATATTTTCTACCGTTTCGTGTATCTCGGAATAGAGTCCCTTGCGTTTTGCCCAATCGGTACTTCTCCAATTGGTAGCATCGATCGATAAAGCACTGAACGCAGCGGTGCCAATTTTTCTTTCTACTGCAGGGCCTACCACAAATGGACCAATCCCCACCGCCAACTCGCTAAGTTTTATATCTGCATGCTGAAAAGCAATGGCATAATCAACCGAAGCAGCAAGACCAACTCCACCACCCACACATTTTCCCTGAATGCGGCCAATGATGAATTTTGGACATTTACGCATGGCGTTGATCACATGGGCAAAACCGGTAAAAAAACGTAGTCCTTCTTCCTTGGACTTGATGGCCACCAATTCATCGAAGCTGGCGCCGGAACAAAATATTTTTTCACCAAGGCTTTTTAATACAATCACTCGGGTATCTTCATCGGTTGCTGCAAAATGAATTTCCTTGGCCAGCGCTTCCAGGATCTTTGCAGGCAAGGAATTGCTTTGAGGATGAAAAAATTCGATCGTATTGATGCCGTGTTCAACATGGCTTTTTACATATGCTTCCATAACTATTCAATTAATTAATGAACCGCCTGAACCTTATCGGTATCAAAGTTATTGAACCCGCGCTGAATTACTTTGAGATTTATGTTGATGCTATCGCTTGGCCACCATGGTGAGTATGGTTGCCACGCCGGTGATCTCATTAGATTCGTCGATCATCTCTACCAGCCATTTTACAATGCCCTTATCAATATCATCGCCCCGCTTAAAATCTTCGGGCTTTTCAATCACGCGCTTATCGTTGAGTAATTTTTCTTTACAGGTAAAACGAATATGGATCTCGGCACCGGGATATACCGGCTTGGTAAACCTCAACTCGTCGATTCCATAATTCAGCAATACCGGATTCTTTTCATAACCATCTACAAATAACCCTGCAGCAATGCTCATGATCAAATATCCATGGGCCACTTGCTGCTCAAACATGGTTCCGGAAAAATCGGTGCTCTTGATATGCGCATAAAAATGATCCCCACTCAGATCAGCAAAGCGATCAATATCTTCCGAGCTGATCGTTCTTTTTTCTGTGATCAGCTGATCTCCGATCTGCAGCTCATCAAAATATTTTTTAAAGGGATGCTTGCCCGGAGCTTTTCCTGTTGCATATTGTTGATATACCTGTGTTATAGCAGTAATGGTATCGGGCGAACCCTGTATGGCCGTGCGTTGCAGATAATGTTTTACGCCCCTGATGCCCCCCATTTCTTCTCCTCCACCTGCGCGGCCCGGACCGCCATGTACCAGTAACGGAAGCGGTGAACCATGTCCGGTACTTTCTTTTGCGCATTCATTATTCAATACCAATATTCTTCCATGATGCGATGCGGCGCCAATAACATATTGTCTTGCTTCATCATGATCGGCGCTAACGATCGTTGAAACCAAGCTTCCCTTTCCGAGTTTACTTAATACAATGGCTTCATCAATATCTTTATACGGCATCAACGTGCTCACCGGACCAAAAGCTTCGATCTCGTGTGGTTCTTTTGATAACAATGGTTTATCGTTCATCAATAATATAGGAGAAATAAATGCGCCTTGTTCGGCATTGGCATCTACTAATTCCACACTATCCAATGATCCATAAATGATCTGCGAGCTGGCCATCAATTTCTGCACTTGTGCTCTTACCTCATTGAGCTGTGTTTTTCCGGCCAGCGAACCCATCCTCACTTTTTCATTCAATGGATTTCCGATACTGGTTTGCGAAAGTGATGCGGCAATGGTCTTCCACACGTCTTCCATTTTATTTTCGGGAACAAATATTCTTCTGATGCCGGTACAACGTTGTCCTGCTTTCAGGGTCATCTCTCTTCTTACTTCCTTGATAAAAATATCCCATTCCTTATCGCCCGGCGCAACGGCTTCGCCCAGCACGATACAATTGAGCGAATCAGCTTCCATATTGAACGGAACATTCTCTCGTAAAATATTGGGATTCGATTTCAACAACAATCCTGTTTCAGCAGAACCGGTAAAGGTTACTACATCCTGCGAACAAACATGATCCAACAGATCGCCCGCGCTGCCGCATATTAATTGTAATGCTCCTTCCGGCAATATACCGCTGGCGATAATTTCTTTCACTACCGCTTCGGTAAGATAACTGGTTACGGTTGCCGGCTTAACAATGGCGGGCATTCCGGCCAATAAGTTCACGGCTATTTTTTCGAGCATACCCCATACCGGAAAATTGAATGCATTGATATGCACCGCCACCCCTTCTTTGGGAGTAAGGATATGCGTACCCATAAAACTATTTTCCTTGCTGAGGTTATGGCTTTCACCATCCACACAAAAAACGGTGTTGGGAAATTTGCGGCGAAGCGAAGCATTGGCAAATAAATTACCGATGCCACCTTCAATATCTACCCAGCTATCGGCGCGGGTAGCCCCGGTTTGATAACTGATGGCATAAAATTTATCGAGGTGGTCGCGTAAATGCAGGGCAAGGGCCTTCAGCATATTGCCGCGTTCGTGAAAGGTCATCTTGCGCAAAGCCGGGTTACCAACCGTGCGCCCATATTCCAGGATCTGTTTAAAATCCAGTCCGAGTGTACTGGCAGTTGCCACCGGCACTCCGGTAACGGCATTATAAAGCGTTTGTCCGTCACCGTCACCATTGACCCAACTCCCGGAGATGTAGTTTGAAAGTTTCATTGTTGTTGGAGCTTGTCCCGAAAGCTTTCGGGATACGTTTAGTTTGCTGCAATATAAAGTTAATGGAAACGCTCAACAATTTTAAGCACATAAATCAACCGAGAGGTGCTGCTAAAAAATCTAAATTAAGATGCAATTAGTTTTAGGGCTTCAAAACTTTAAACTTTAGACCTTAAACTTTAAACAGTTTTACCCTAACCTTAAACGACTTAAACCCTTAAACGTTTTAAACGTTTTAAACGTTAATACCCCCTAAACCCTAGGATCAATCTCCTTACAAAGTCCTGCGAAGATCTCGTCAACACTTCCTTCCCCTTTTACCATCACCACCTTATTGAATTTTAGGTAGTAGTCGGCCACGGCGGCAGTTTTATTATGGTATTCAACGATGCGCTCACGAATGATGGCCTCGTTGGTGTCGTCGCTTCTGCCACTGGTTTTACCGCGTTTTAATAAACGTTGTACCAGTTCTTCTTCTCCTACTTCCAGGGCAAGCATTACGGTGATAGAGGTTTGCTTCAGGGTAAGTAATTTATCTAAGGCTTCAGCCTGGGCGGCTGTGCGCGGAAATCCATCAAATAAAAATCCTTTTGCGTTCGGATTGTTATCCAGCGCAGATGAGATCATGCCGATCACCACCTCATCGGGAACTAAACGACCCTTGTCCATGAAATTCTTTGCTTCTAATCCTAATGGTGTTTGACGGGCAATCTCATTACGAAGCAAGTCGCCGGTACTGAGGTGTATCAGTCCATAACTTGCGATCAGTTTTTCACTTTGAGTACCTTTTCCACTACCAGGAGGGCCGAATAAAATTAAATTAAACATACCAATTGCGCTTGTGTTGAGAAGAATGGCAAAGTTAACTTATGCTTGTTAAATATTCACTAACCCACCCAACAATCTGTTCAAAATCATCTAATTTACTGACCGCGGTAGGGAAAACCTTCCGCGCTTAAATTTGTTATTTGAATAATACAAGCAGCATAAATATGGACCAGGACCCAAAAACAGACCCTATCAAACTTGATCATTCCACCAGCAACGAAGCCTGGAAGCGTTTATTAACGCCACAGGTTTACCATATTGCCCGTGAAAAAGGAACCGAAATGGCATTCAGCGGCACTTACTGGAATCACCATGAAACCGGCACCTACCTTTGCGCCGCTTGCGGCAGCCCATTGTTTAAAAGCAATGGAAAATTTGATAGTAGCTGTGGCTGGCCCAGTTTTTTTGAACCCATCAACCAGGAAAGTCTTTTGTTTTTCCCCGACAATAGCCATGGTATGAAAAGGACCGAAGTATGTTGTGGTAATTGCCATGCGCATTTGGGTCATGTATTTGAAGATGGGCCGCCGCCATCAGGATTGAGATATTGTATCAATTCGGTGATCCTCAGTTTTGAGAAGAGTTAACCGGAACTTCATTTTTTATTCTTTGTCATCCCCCTCATAAATTTTACTTTTACGCATAATTTCCTGATATGAGTAAAGTAAAACTGAGCAAGCTGGCAGAAACCCTGCAGGGGTCCGAAATTGTACGACTGGGCGCTACCATCAAAGAAAAAATAAAACAGGGAGAAAAAATTTATAATTATACCATCGGTGATTTTGATGCGTCAATATTTCCCATTCCCGGCGACCTGGAATCCGAGATCATACAGGCTTATAAAAATCGTTGCACCACCTATCCGCCTGCAGAAGGTATTCTTGAATTAAGAGAATCTGTTTCTTCTTTTATCGCTTCCACCCAGCAATTAAACTATAACGCAAACGAAATTCTCATCGCCGCCGGCGGAAGACCACTGATCTATTCTTTATACAGGGCTATTGTGGATAAAGGCGATAAAGTAATTTATCCGGTACCCAGCTGGAACAATAATCACTATGTTCATTTTACCGAAGGAGAACATGTGATCATTGAAACAAAAGCAGAAAATAATTTCATGCTATCAGCAAGTCAGCTCGCACCCCATATCAAGGGCGCTGCTTTAGTTTCTTTGTGTTCACCACTGAACCCAACCGGAACAAGTTTTGGACAACAGGAGTTAGAAGCCATCTGCGACCTAATCATTGCCGAGAACAATACCCGCGCAGCAGATGAAAAGAAATTATACCTGATGTACGATCAGATCTACTGCACACTTTGTTTTGGCGATACGGTACATATCAACCCGGTTTCATTGCGTCCCGAAATGAGGCCCTATACCATCTTCATCGATGGCATCAGTAAAGCTTTCGCCGCCACAGGTGTTAGGGTTGGATGGGCATTGGGCCCCTCAGAGGTGTTGGCAAAAATGCGTTCTATCAATAGTCATGTTGGTGCCTGGGCCCCCATGGCCGAACAAAAAGCTGTGGCAGCATATTTGTTACAAACCGATTCTGTAAATAAATATTTTATTGGTTTTAAAGCGGGAGTAAATGACCGTCTGCAGAAAATTGC
>CAIRHQ010000087.1 GCA_903878475.1 uncultured Bacteroidota bacterium
ATTTAGGTGAACCAGTAGTTTATAATTTAGTCAGCTTGTATGTGCCGGTTTGAAAATTGACTTCCACCTTATAACTTCCTGCTCCGGGAGAAGGAAATTGAGGATCGCTATCTCTTTTCTCAAAGCTTCCAGACAAAGCAGCTGTACCATCCATAGCATGATATTGAGTTGCCCAAACACCTTGTGTTTGTATCAACTTGTATCCGCCAGTGGCATTGAAGGTAACAGTAGCTACATAATGCAGTACATCACTTGGTCCACCGGCACGAGCAAATTTTTGAGAAACATCATAAGGGGCAGGTAAAGGATTTGACCAGCCTGATGCTACTGCATCACCTAAGATCCACAAATTACCATCGCTATAAACAACACCTGCCGTTCCGGGTGGCTCTACCGCAAAATCAAGATAAGGGTTAACACTTATTTTGATCACATTAGAATACAAAGGAACTGATCCATTATTAGAGAGTGTTGATTTGATCCTGAATTCCATTTGATGAGGAACACTTGATGCCAGTTCCATTTTAGTAAGGAATAGGTTCAGGTCTTTTACAGATAACATAACGCTCAGGTCTTTGCTGATCGCTTTCTCCTGTATTTTAGGATTGGTAAAATTAGCACCGGTGGTATCCACCTGCAGTACATAATTCACATCCTGTGAACTGATGCCGGTATTGAACATATAATTCGGATTTGTCCAGCTAAAAGTAACAGCTGCATTATCCTTATTAGCCAACAACAATACCATTGCTGCAGTTGAAGAAGCCGTCAGCACAGGGTTAGTACCGCCTTCAAAAAGCACCCTGTTTTCGTCCTTCTTACACGATACCATCATAGTGGTGGCCAGTACCGTGCCGAAAAGAAATTTTATAACTTTTTTCATATCAATCGTTTTTAACGTTTTTAATATTAATATCCGGTGTTTTGAGTTAAGTTAGGATTAGCAACAATATTGCTTACCGGTATCGGAAACACATTGTATTTGCTGTCAACGGCAGTACCTGATGATACACCACCTTTCCAAGGCCACAGATAAGTACTGTTGGTTAAAATTCCGTAACGGATCAGGTCAGTTCTGCGATGTCCTTCCCAATACAATTCTCTTGCTCTTTCATCAAGGATGAATTGCAGGGTAAGTGAACCGGCACCAATATTTCCGGTGGCATTGCCATAGGCCCTGGTGCGGATATTATTCATATAAATCAAAGCAGTTGCGGCATCAGCACCTGCACCACCGCGCAAGAATGCTTCAGCATAGATCAGGTACATTTCTGATAACCTGAAAACAGGAAAATCCACATCTGCAAAAGTTTTACCAGATGCATCAGAAATTGCACCACCATCGGAACGAACATTCACATATTTTTTTACATGTGGTCCCTGGTCGAAATTACCGATATCGGCAATGGCAAGCTGGGAAGGACTGGTTCCGTATTTTGTTGTGGTGAACATGGCACGTTTGTCGGTAGTACCTGTTGGATCAGAAAAGATATTTACAAGTGCTGAAGTGGCACGATATCCGTACCAACCACCACCAACACCATATTCTGTGGTTTCATCACCGCAAGCGGCATGCACAAAGAAAGTAGTATTTCCATAAGCCTGAGTGCGTAAACCATCGCAGTTGATGGCAAACATGAATTCGTCTTTGGCTTTGTCGTTATCAGCCATAAATACTTTAGGATAGCCTGTATACAAAGTATAACCGCCACCGATCACTTTTTTAGCATAGGTGATGGCATCTGTATAACGAGGAGTTCCAGTATACACACCGGCATTCAGGTATAAACGAGCCAATAAAGCCCAATCGGCTCCTTGGTCTACCCTGCCATATTCAATTGTTTTTACAGGAGCCAGATCAGCATCGATCGCTTTCAGTTCCTTTTCAATATAAGTGAACAGGTCGGCCTTACTGATCTCTTTAGGCAATGCTGTACCGATCAGGTCAGCTTCTGTGATAAAGGTTGATTTACCAAACAGGTCGAGCATAACCCAATAGTTGAAGGCACGTAAGAAACGAACCTCAGCAACTGATTTTTTAATATCGCTGGCTTCTGTTCCGGTAATACCCCTTTCGGCCAATTTAGCATCCGTACTTTCACGGATATACTCATTGATGAGGGTGATATTGTAAATGGGGCGAGCATAAATTCCTTTCAGGAAAGGATCAGAGCTGTTCCAAGACATGTTGTGAAAATCTTTGATGGTCTGGTCATTCCAGGCTACCACGGCTTCATCCGTGGGTAATTCCTGGCAATTGAAGAACATACGGATAAAGGCTACTTGAGAACCTTCGTCTAACCCACCACTGATATCCGGATTACCTGCAGGCCCCGAGTTACCGGTAATGGCAAGTGTTCCGTAAATTTTAGCGAGTACGCTTTTATATCCGCCAGCCGTGGAATATGTTTTCTCCGGCGTGAGGTCATTCGTTGGAAAAAGATCCAACTTTTTGGCGCATGAGCTTGCAACAAAGGTTACAATGATCGCGCTGATGAAGTATTTTATTGCTTTATTTTTCATATCAATCAATTATTTTTTAATTAAAAATCTAAATTAAAGCCAAGAGAATACGTGTGCGGCCTTGGATAAATATTGTTGTCAACACCTGTATCGCTTGAATTTTCAGGATCCAATCCTTTGTATTTAGTGATCACAAATACATTCTGGATACTGGCTGCAATGCGCAGACTTGCTTTGTTATTGAAGATCTTACCCCAGTTATACCCCAGGTTGATATTATCTACCCTGAAGAAAGAAGCGTTCTCAATATAATAATCAGACAAATATTGATTGTTTTTGAATTGGGTTTCATTATAATTCACCGGTGCATTTCCGATAAAGCTAACCGGGTTCTTGATCTGCCTCAATACCGCATTGTTAGAATTGAAGTTGTTGTACATGTACTGACCCAGCATACCGTGTCCGGTGATACCCAATGAGTATTTTTTATAGCTCACCTGAGTGCTGAAGCCTAACAGGATATCAGCAGCCGGTTTTTTATAATAGTAACGATCCAGTTCATCGATCTTACCATCACGGTTCAGATCTTCGTATAAACCTTCAATGGGTTTACCACTTGTTTTATCATACACTTGTTTGTAAACAAAATAAGTATAAGGACTGTATCCAACAGCAAACCTTCCGATATTGTTACCGGTACCACCAGCGATTCCACTAACCGGAATTCCTTTGAAATTAGGATCCTGTTGTTTCAACAGATTGGTGATCTTACGGGTATTGTAAGTAAAGTTGAAGCCCAAGTCCCATTGCAGGTTGGCCTTCTTAACGGGTACAGTATTCAAAGTGAATTCAACACCCTGGTTCTCCATATTACCTACGTTGGTATATAATTCAATATTGAAATTACCACCCGCCGCTACTGGTACCACACTCAACAGGTCTTTGGTTTTCTTGAAATAATAATCTACCGAACCATTGATGCGGTTATTCAGGAATCCGAAATCAACCCCTACGTTAGAAGTAGTAGTAGTTTCCCATTTCCTTTCAGGATCATATGCTGATGGGCGTAAGAAACTATAATAGCTATTACCAAACTGGTATTGTGCAGAAGCATTACTCTGAGAATAATAAGGCAGGTAAGAATAATAAGGAATACCATCTTGCTGACCGGTAACACCCCATCCTAATCTCAATTTCAATTCATTCATCACTTTATTAGAATTGAAGAATTCCTCTTTCAATTTCCAGGCGGCAGCCACTGCAGGGAAATAACCTACACGGTTGGCTTTAGCAAATTTAGAACTGGCATCTCTACGGATAGAGGCGGTCAGTAAATATTTATTAGCAATGGTGAAGTTGGCCCTTCCTAAATAAGATTCTAACCTATATTCAGGTTTGTCTTTCAGGAAATTATATTCAGAACCAGCAATGGTATCTTTCTTTTGTGGATTGCTAGGATCAGCAATTGAACGATAGCTGAAAGAGGCAAAATTGGTTACATCGGTAACAAAGTCTTGGTAAGTATGACCAACCAGTACATCTACCTTAGTATTCAGGCTTTTTAATTCTTTGCTGTAAAACAATTCGATATCAGAAAGCGTGTTCTTTTTCTTTTGCTCGTAATGCGATTTGCGTCCGCCTGTTTTATAATTGGTAGCAGATGCAGAATCAATATTATCATTTCCTTTTCCGCTGGCATTGTCGATACCAAAATTCATCAACACATGCAGGTCGGGGAACCAATGAATTTTATAATCTAATTGGATATTCCCTACGATACGACCAACATTTGATTTGTTATCGCGCATTTCCAATAAAGCAAGTGGGTTACGGGTAGCCAAATCGATAGACAATCCATTAGATTGTAACCATTCGTAATATCCACCATATTTACCAGGGGTAGCATAAACAGGATGAGTAGGATCGAATGCTACTGCAGACCCGATGGCACCACCATCAGCAAATTGATTGTTGGTATGACTGGCTTTGATATTGATATTAACACTTAAATGATCGTCGAGGAATTTCGGAGAAAGACTTAATGACCCAGTGAAACGGTTGAAATTATCTGTTTTCAGGATACCATTCTGGTTCAAATAACCCATGGAAGCCCGGAAAGGAATATTATGTGCCATACCGCTTGCGCTGATATTATTATCCCAGCCGAATGCACCGCGATAGATTTCTTTTTGCCAATCGGTATTGGCTGTGCCCAACAGGGCTTTATAGGTATTGTTACCACCGGGTATCGCTGCATCGGCATTGATGATGGCGCGAACCTCATCTCCGGTAAGCACCTTCACTGTTTTACCTACAGTTCCCATCGATAACTGAGTATTAAAATTGTACTTCATCTTTCCTTTTGCACCTTTTTTGGTGGTAATGATCAACACACCATTGGAGGCCCTTGAACCATACAAGGCTGTAGCAGAAGCATCTTTCAACACACTCATCGACTCAATGTCGTTGGGGTTGATCATGTTCAGGAGGTTACCCGAACCGGCAATACCATTTCCTTCAGCTGGTACACCATCGATCACGATCAATGGATCGTTGCTGGCGTTCAGTGAAGCACCACCCCTGATCCTGATCTTACTTCCACCGCCTGCAGAACCACCACCACTGGTGATCTGTAAACCGGCTACCTTGCCTTGCAGCAATTGTTCGGAAGAAGCGATGACTCCTTTTTGGAAGTCTTTGGAAGAAACAGAACTTACCGCACCGGTAAGGTCAGATTTCCTTCTGGTACCGTAAGCAACTACCACTACTTCATTCATCTGTTGGTTAGCCACCACCAGTTTCACATCTACTTGTGTGCTGTTGTTAACGGGTACTTCCAGGTTGGCAAAACCAACTGAAGTAAATACCAGTGTAGCAGTGCCCGGTGCACTGATTCGATAGTTACCCTCAGCATCCGTTTGGGTAGCTGTGCGGGTACCTTTAACCGTTACCGTTATTCCGCGTGCGGCTGTGCCGTCGCGTGCATCGGTAACCTTACCGGTGATCACATTTTGTGCAAATGCTGCAACTGTAAGAAACAGCATGGAAAATGTCATCAGTAAAACCTGGGAGATTTTTCTCGTACTCATAATAACAAACATTTCGTGTTTAAAAAATTTGCAATCGCGTTAACTATCGTGTAGAAATTACACATTTTAATTGTGTAAAATATACACAAAGTAAAGACTTTTTTATTAATAACAATTTTTTGTTAAATTTTTTTCTTGAAAAACCGAGAATTTTAAAACAGTTTGGGGGTAACCGGGGTGCATCCCACTATCCTAAAAATGGTTACATATTACTAAAATTCATTAGAAGTCAATACCCACCCATTTTTTCTTTTTCTTCTCATATTTATCATAGTTGAACTTATACAATTTGCCCGGCCGGTGCGGTACATCCTGTTCCATTTCATCGATATCAATAAGGAAGTCCATGGCAAAGAATTTTTTCCTGAAATTTCTTCTGTCCATCTTGGTATCCAGGATGGCTTCATATAGATTTTGCAGGTCGCGCAGCGAGAATTTCTTTGGCAACAAATTAAATCCAAGAGGATGTTCCTGTATTCTTTTCTGCAGCCACTGATAACAAGCATTGAATATCTGCTGATGATCAAACGCAAGGTCAGTAACACTTTGAACGTCATGCCAATGCAATTCATTATCCAGGATCTTGAGCTTATGGTGCCGCACATTGATGAGCGAACAATAGGCTACCGTTACCACCCTACCCGCCGGATGCCGGCTCACTGAACCAAAACTATGCACCTGCTCCAGGTACACATCATCGAGCCCAGTTCTTTGTTTCAAAATCCGGTAAGCAGCAGCATCCAGGTCTTCATGCTGACCCACCAGATCACCTAATAAGGACCATTTACTCTGGTATTTTTTGAGGTCACTACGAATCAGCAGAACTTTCAGTTTATTTTCATCAAAACCAAAAATTACACAGTCTACCGATAACGCTATCCGGTTGCTGCTTTGTACCTCCGACTGGATCGCCATCAGGCTTTTCACAGGCTTGGTCATTTTCCCATTTGCTACAGTTGTCATAAGCAGAAATATTAAGTTAAATACTACAGATTATTGCTTTAAGAATTCAGTGAAATACCCCTTTCCGTTTTGTTGCAGCCTCAGGAAATATACCCCCTTGGCCAGGGCATTTAACTGGTTAGTTATATTGAATGTATACTGCCCGGCGGTTTGACTGGCACTATACAGTGTTTGCATATGCTGACCGAATGCATTGAGCAGGCTAATGCTCACGGTTCCGGTTCCCGGAACGATATAATCAATTACCGCAGCACCGGTTACCGGATCGGGCGATATCTTGATACCAAACCCGTCTTTCATTACCCCGATATGGCTATTATGCGAACTGGTACTGAATTGTGCCGTGCTATAATTGCTGATCACTGTTGGCGAACAATTGGCTGTTACCCTCCAATTATACAAAGTAGAAGGAATCAATCCGGTTAACGTAGCCGTTCCCGTAGTGGTTGCAGTAACCACATTGATCCAGGTAGCCGAAGCGGCTGCTTTATAATCTACGGTATAATACACGGAAGGATTTGTTGCCCAATTGAGCTTGGCCCCCGTGGTACTAATATTGGTGACGGTCAATCCCGATGGAGCCGCCGGTGTGGCCACTACCTGAACAGTGATAACTGCCCTAGGCCCTTCCCCACAGCCATTACTCTGACTCACATAACAATTGGTATTGCCCGCCGTAGCCGTAGAGGGTGTTGGCGCTGTGGCAGATCCTGTTCCGCCCGTAGCTACCGTATACCATAACAAGCCTGTACCCGTAGCCGTTAGTACGGTAGCGCTGGCGTTCTGGCAATAATTTACAGGACTCGTCACCGCAGGTGCCAAGGCCAGTGGATTGATGGTTACAGTGATGGAAGCCCTGGGGCCTTCACAACCATTCACGGTTTGCGATACATAATAGATCGTATTGCCCGCTGTTGTAGTAAGCGGTGTTGGTGCCGTGCCTGTACCCGTTCCGCCCGTAGCAACAGTGTA
>CAIRHQ010000088.1 GCA_903878475.1 uncultured Bacteroidota bacterium
ACCGGTGATAATCCGAGTCCGAGTTTAGTCAGCAACGCCAAAGCAATGGCTCCGGTTTCAGATGGCTTATGCACATAACGGTCGTCGGCATTGCTACCGGTCATGCTCATCATGCTTTCAAAATGAAAATGCTTGCTGAGCTCCGGTTTTTCGCCGGTTACTTTTCTATTCTTTGAATATTGTTTGCTGAATTCGGTAGGACTAATCCAGCTACCCAGGAAATCGGCGCCGAGGCTCACGATCACTTTGGCATTGTTGAACTGGTAAGAAGGGATGGCCCTTTTGCCATAACAGGCTTCATTGGCCAGTAACATACCACTATAACTAACCGCATCGTATTGTACGTGGCGGCTGCCGGGATATTTCGCTAAAAATTCGGTGATCAGTTGTAAAGTAGAAGGCGAGTTGATGGTAGACGTTAATAATACCACCGCTTTCCCACCAAGGGCAGCCAGGGCTTCGGTAACCAGTTTATCGGCACCATCAAAACCCGGGATCTCTTTAAATTCATTGCCTGCTTTTTGCATCGGATAGCGTAAGCGGGTCATATCATACAGGTCGAGCACAGATGCCTGCGACTGAGCGCTGGTAGCACCTTGGGTAATGCTCGATAATTCATTCCCTTCAATCTTAATGGGTCGGCCATCTCTTTGTTTTACCACTACCGAAACCACATCTCCTCCATTCACATAGGTAGAAGCATAATAATCGGCTACGCCGGGAATTACGTTATCGGGCCTTTGTAAATAAGGAACCACTTTCCTCACAGGCATTTCGCAACTGGCCGCTACAGCAGCAGCGGCAGTACTGAAACCAAGGTATTTAAGAAAGTCCCTGCGCGGCGTGGTCGCTTGCAGTAAACCCTTATCATCAAGGTCGGCCAGGGGCAACGATTCATTAAACTCGTCTTTGGATGATTGCTGAAAACTTTCCATTTGATTCAGTTCTCCAAAACTTTGCCAGTACTTTTTCTTCATAATAATAATATGCTAAGGTGCTGATGTACAAATGAGCGGCTCGCCTGGGCAAAACCGCTTACTTGCTTAATGTTTTAATAATGACATTTCTGACATTCGGTTCCACCGATCTTCTCTACGGTTACACTGTCTAATTTATGGTTCTTAATATCCGCATGGAACTTCTCGTAAATGCTATAGAATTTATTTCCGGTGCTGTCGGCTTTATTGAAAAAGTCAACCTTACTTTCTCTGTGACAGTTGATGCACCATCCCATGCTCAGCTCGGAGAACTGGTACACTTCAGGCATTTCCTGAATAGGACCATGGCAGGTTTGACATTGTTGCTTACCTACTTTGATATGCTGACTATGATTGAAGTATACATGGTCGGGCAGGTTATGTATCTTGATCCACTGGATAGGCTTAGCGCCGTCGGGAATACCATCACCATTATTATCTGCCTTGTATCCACCCTTACCAGCATTGGCTGTAGGATCCCAACCTGCATAATCATACAGTTTCTGGATCTCTGCAGTTCCATTCACAGGCGTACCATCTTCACGTTTCAGTTCATCAGGTCCCGCATATTTATTAATGGCTTTATGACAATTCATACACACATTCACAGAAGGAACACCAGCCATTTTACTGTCTTGTGCACTGCCATGGCAATACAAACAACTGATCTGGTTGGTACCCGCATGAACCTGGTGAGAATAATAAATGGGTTGTTCGGGCTGATAGTTTTTCTGCCTTCCTAATCCGATGGCTCCATTGATGGTATAATATCCGCCTGCGGCAAATAATACCAGGATGACGATCATCAAGTAAGTTTTATTGCGATAG
>CAIRHQ010000089.1 GCA_903878475.1 uncultured Bacteroidota bacterium
AAGTCTGATAGCCTCTCGAAGCTGCATATTTTTTATACAGCCTTATACCACACGATGGTTGTACCCAATATCAATATGGATATCGACGGACAGTACCGCGGCCGAGATAGTAAGATCCACCTGGCTCAGGGCTTTACCAATTATTCAGTATTCTCTTTGTGGGATACCTATCGGGCTGCACATCCGCTATACACGATCATTGATCGGAAAAGAAGTCTTGACTATATCCAGTCATTCCTCGCCCAGTACCGCGAGGGTGGTCGTTTACCCGTTTGGGAACTGAGTGGCTGCGAAACAGATTGCATGATCGGCTATCATAGTGTACCCGTTATCGTTGACGCCTACCTGAAAGGGATCACCGGTTTTGATGAATCTTTGGCACTGGCCGCCATGAAAAAAAGTGCTACCTGGAATCATTTAGGGTTATCTGCGCTAATGGACCACGGTTTTCTGGAAACGGATGATGAACATGAAAGTGTGAGTAAGACCTTGGAGTATGCATATGATGATTGGTGTATTGCGCAGTTCGCAAAAAAAGCAGGGAACGAATCTGATTATATCAATTATATCCGCAGGGCGCAGGGCTATAAAAATTTACTGGATCTTCAAACAGGGTTTATGCGTCCCCGTAAAAATGGGAACTGGGTTTCTCCCTTCGATCCGCGCGAAGTGAACAATAGTTTTACCGAAGCCAATAGCTGGCAGTACTCATTTTATATGCCGCATGATGTGAATGGATATTTGGACATGATCGGCGGCAGGAAAAAACTGGAAGAGAAACTGGATAAGTTATTTACAGAAAATTCGAAGATCACCGGAAGGGATCAAAGTGATATCACCGGCATGATCGGCCAATATGCACATGGCAATGAACCGAGTCATCATATTGCCTATCTCTATAATTTCGCAGGTGCGGCGTATAAAACGCAACGCATGGTTCATCAGATCATGACCGATCTGTATCACGATGATCCGGATGGATTATCGGGTAATGAAGATTGTGGTCAGATGAGCGCTTGGTATGTATTGAGTGCCATGGGCATTTATCCGGTAACACCCGGAACCCCCGATTATATCATCGGCACACCAGCATTTTCTGATATTTCCATTCATCTTGAAAATGGAAAAACCTTTGTGATTAATGCTTCTAAACTTAGTGAACAGAATTTTTATGTGCAGTCGGCCAGCCTGAATAACAAAGCCTATGATCGCTCATACTTATCTTATTTCGATATCATGAAAGGCGGAAAATTCCAGTTCAATATGGGAGCAACTGCATCTGCATTTGGCACAACTGGTTTTCCTGTAACCGCAATTACGGATCATCAAATTGTACTCAACCCGGTGATTGAAGGTGCAACAGCTTCATTCCGGGGGCATCAGCAGATCCGGATCTATTCCAATCAACCTGGTGTGGAGATATGGTATACCACTGATGGATCGAAGCCCAATACCCAATCCATAAAATACAATCAACCCATTGGTATTGATAGTAGCATTACCATTAAGGCGATCGCTGTGAATAAAAATGGGGAAGCCAGTTATATTACCACGGCCCTGTTTAAAAAAGCATTGAATGATTGGGCGATCAAGTTGAATACAGACTTTGAACCCCAATATGATGGGGGCGGAGCAGATGGTTTAATCGATGGGTTAACCGGAACCACCAATTGGCGCAAAGGTAACTGGCAGGGTTACCAGCAGGTAAACCTTGATGCAGTGATCGACATGCGATCGGTAAAAACAATCTCCAATATAAGTACCGAATTTTTACAGGATACCCGGGCCTGGATCATTGCACCCAAGCAGTTGATCGTTGAATTATCTACAGATGGTATTTCCTATACTCAGGTATATAGCGGCAACAATGATTTATCCATTGAAGATTTGAGGGTGCAGGTAAAAAAAATGTCGGCAGATTTTCCAGCAACCGCTGCAAGATATGTGCGGGTGAAAGCAATACAATATGGAAAGCTTCCCAGCTGGCATGAAGGGGCAGGAGAGGAATCTCATTTATTTATCGATGAAATAAATATCCGGTAAAAAAATAAACCCCTGAATCAGGGGTTTATTTTTTTTGAGCATATTGTTGAGCTAGCTATTTTCTAAGCTTGCTATGGTTTTTACTATATAAAAAGTATACAACCAATCCAAACAACATCCAGATGGCGGCGCTTAACAGGGTAGTACCCCATAAGCTGATGATCATGGCCGTGCAAACGATGATACCTAAAATTGGAACCAACGGAACCAATGGTGTTTTGAATGGTCTTTTCAGATCGGGATCAGTTTTCCTGAGAATGATCACCCCTACGCAAACCAGCACAAAGGCCAGCAGGGTGCCAATGGAAGTAAGGTCACCGGCAACACTACCCGGGATAAAAGCAGCGAACAATCCTACAAATACAAACAAGATCATATTGCTCTTATACGGTGTGCGGAATTTAGGATGCAATTCGGAAAAAGTTTTGGGCAATAAGCCATCCGTAGACATGGTATAAAATACCCTGCTTTGTCCCATCAACATTACGAGGATCACCGAAGAGAAACCTGCGAGGATACCAACCGTAACCAGTTTTGCTAACCATTGATAATTCGGCATATAGGTTTGAATGGCATAAGCCACTGAAGCTTCTTTACCGGCTTTGATAAAATCAGTAAATGGCGCTACCCCTGTGAGTACCCATGAAAATAAAATATACAACACGGTACAGATGGCCAATGAGCCAAGAATACCGATGGGCATATCCCTTTTTGGATTTTTAGCTTCCTGTGCTGCAGTAGAAACCGCATCAAAACCAATGAAGGCAAAGAAAACGATCGCAGCTCCTTTCAGTACACCACCCCAGCCATGATTAAAAAATCCGGAATAGGAATAAGGTTTACCATCAGGCTGAATAGCATCGGGTTGGTCGGCAGGGATCAGATAAGGTGTATGATTTGCACCTTTGATATAACTCCATCCGATGAAAATGAATAATAGTACAATGGCTACTTTAACAATTACAATGATCGCATTGATCATGGCCGATTCCTGCGTTCCTTTGATGAGCAGTAATGTGAGCAAGATCAAGATCAGTAATGCCGGAGCATTGATGATTCCATGATGGATAGCGCCCGCTGCATCCAATGCGGATTCAAAGGGCGAATGGCACCATTCATAGGGGATACTTCCTCCCAAAAGATTATTTAAGAACTCACTCCAGGCAATAGATACCGTTGCGGCACCAAGGGCGTATTCCAAGATCAGCGCCCATCCAATGATCCAGGCTACCAATTCACCCATGGTGGCATAAGCATAAGTATAAGCACTTCCTGCAATGGGTATGATAGAAGCGAACTCGGCATAACAGAGTCCTGCAAAAGCACAACCGATGGCGGCAATGATGAATGAAATTGTTACAGCAGAACCTGCATGACCACCAGCAGCTGCGGCAGTTCTTACAAACAGACCGGCACCAATGATGGCGCCGATTCCGAGTGCGATCAGACTACCGGCACCGAGGGTCCTTTTTAAACCTTTTTCGGAGTCATCGGCATCTGCCAGCAATGCACTCAATGGCTTTTTTACAAATAAACTCATTTCAGTAGATTGGTTTTAGTGAGAAATAGTATGGAAAAATAAGGAATAAATTCTTATTAAAGCCATGGGGTGCAGTTTTTTGAATGCCAATCGGCAGGAAACAAGTATTAAATATTATATTGCGATACTAATTTAGGGTTGCATGAAAAAATCAAACCGGCTTACCATTTATATCCTGATTGCCATGGCATTAGGAATCATTACCGGCTACCTTTTGCATGAGAACGCCACAGTGGAAACACAGGCCAAATATGCAACTAACCTGAAATTGCTAACCACCATCTTCCTTCGCCTCGTTCAAATGATCATTGCGCCTTTAGTCTTTTGTACCCTTGTGGTGGGCATTGCCAAACTGGGCGATCTGAGTTCTGTAGGCCG
>CAIRHQ010000090.1 GCA_903878475.1 uncultured Bacteroidota bacterium
CCGATCAGTAATAGATAAATTGGGTACAATACAAATAATAAACCTACCAGCACAGAATCATAATGATCATTGTGTGACGACTTGCGATGGGCAAATTTTTGTAGGGGGATATAGAAGATAGAATGGAATATCCAGCCTGCTATGGCCGGAAGGAATAGCAACCATTTTTTTAATAAGGATACAGGGTAGTTGAATTTTTTTTGAATGCCCGCATGGTCATTTTTTTCAAATTCAAACACAGCTTCGGAAAGTTGTTGTTGCAGTTTCTCATTGAAACCGAGGATAGTTTTTCCATGTGAAGCATCAGTAGGAATATCCTGTTCACCGAATATTTCTCCAAAGTTCAAAATGATATTTTTTCCGAAGGAGGTAAAGGATTGGTAGTTGATGGCAGTAGGCAATACTTTTAGCGGGATCCCATCCTGCCAGGCACTGATGGCCAGTCGCGCAGTTCCTTTTTTCAATGGCCGCAGATGCCATTCATTGATGCAGCGGCCTTCGCTGAAAATGAGTACAATGCCATTTTTTTTGAAAATTTCTTTGCACTGTTCAAATGTTGTGTAATTGTGTTCCAGGTTCTCTACGCCTTCACTGATGCGGTATACAGGGAACATTTTGAGCGACTGGAGCAGTTTGGTATAAAAAGGATTGGCAAATGCATCGCCTCTTGCCAATGAATATATGGGTCGTTTAAAGAGGGTGGCCAGTATGATGGCATCCAAAAATGAATTAGGGTGGTTAGCGGCGATGAGCAGTGGGCCCTTCGATTGTAAAAGACTCCGATGATTCACTGAAAGCATCCTGCCATAGATCCATAAGGCAAATTGTGCAGGAAATTTCAGTAGGTGATAAAGCAAGTTGGAGATTTTGGTAAAGATAATCTTAATTCAGTCGGGGATCTAAAGGATAATGGATCATCCGCTCAAACTCGCCACCCAGTAGGGTAAGACTTTGTTTCCAGATCTCCGTTTCAGTGGTATGAAATACTAAATTGCAGTTAGTGGGTACCGTTAGCCAAGTTTTTTCGGTCAGCTCATCTTGTAATTGGCCGGCACCCCATCCGCTATATCCTACAAACAATTTTATTTTTTCAGGATCGACGCTATTGGTTTTGATGAGGGCGCTCAGGGTTTCAAAATTTCCGCCCCAGTAAATATCATCACTCACTTTGCAGGAGCCTGGGATCAGGTTGGGGTATTGGTGTAAAAAATGAAGGGTGTCGGGCTGAACGGGGCCTCCATTATAAACGGTTAGGGGATGTGCTTCCATTCCATCGATGAGCTGGTCGAGGGTTAGCTCATATTTTTTATTCAGCACGAAACCCACCGTTCCCGTTTGCTCGTGTTCGCATAAGAGCACAACCGTGCGAAGGAAATTGGGATCTTTTAAAAAAGGATCTGCAATCAATAATATGCCGGGGCCGGGCTGAACCATATTCTAAAATAGGATTTAATTATAAAATTGGGTAGGCCGTTTCGGTTTTTTTGGCCCACTATTCTAAAACCTTCGTTAAAATTAGGGTTTGGCGCTTTTAGTTTATTTTACAGGCCCAACCTGGTTTAACTTTACATCATGAAGCGGATATTTCCCATCATTACCATCCTGATCTTATTATCCCTGCTGGGTCTTATCTTTTTTCAGTTCTTATGGATCAAAAGTGCAAGGGATGCAAAAGACAAGCAGGTAGAGGATTATATTGTACGAGCCATGGGTGATGCGGCTTCCGTGCTTACGCAGGAGAATAATTCCCTGCTGCCTCCCACGCGGAAAACAGACCTGTTGTTCCCGGGCGATAAACTGCAGATGCAATATTTCAAACCCTCTGTTGTACAGCGTTTTTCGAAAGATGAGATCGCCGAAGTGATCCGAAAAATGTTCAATAAAAATAACCTGCAGGATTTCCCTTTTGAATTTGCCATCTCCACGAATTCTATCGCCGATGAGCCGATCTTAAGCGAAAATTATTATAAATTATATAGCGACTCAACCAATAATAAGAACCATGTTATTGCCCTGGAACCGCCCAGTGGAACCAGTTTTGAGAACCTGGTGAAGGAAGAATACCTGTCGATCATTGTGCCCCATCAGAAAACGATCGTATGGCGCGAGATGATCTGGTTCATCATTGGCGCGGTGTTATTTACCATCATCATAACGGCTGCATTTTTTATCACCATTCGTACGCTGCTGAAACAAAAAAAACTGAGTGAGATCAAATCCGATTTCATCAATAATATGACGCATGAATTTAAAACACCCCTGGCCACTATCTCGCTTGCGGTGGATGCGTTGAAAAATGAAAAAGTGGTTAACGACAAGGAGAAGACAAGCTATTTCACCGGCATCATCAAGGAAGAAAATAAGCGCATGAACAAGCAGGTGGAAACCATTCTGCAAGCGGCGTTGCTGGATAAGCAGGAAGTGCAACTGAACCTGAAAAAATCATCAGCACATGACCTGATCGTGGCGGTGTTGAACAATATCAGTTTGCAGGTGGAAGAAAAACAGGGTAAGCTGGAAGTAAACCTGGGTGCGGACAACGACTTGATCATGGCGGATGAAGTTCATTTTACGAACCTGATCAGTAACCTGCTCGACAATGCAGTGAAGTATTCAAAAGATAATCTTTGTATCAAGTTGAGTACACAGAATACAGGGCAACAATTGAAAATAAGGATCGAGGATAATGGCATTGGTATGAACAAAGAAACCCTGAGCAGGATCTTCGAAAAATTTTACC
>CAIRHQ010000091.1 GCA_903878475.1 uncultured Bacteroidota bacterium
CCTGGGAAATTTCTATTGCGGGCCCTCAGGACCGCTGGCCGACACGTTCAGGGTTCGAAAAATTTTATGGCTTTATTGGTGGTGAAACGAATCAGTGGGCTCCTCTGATTTATGATGGGGTTACCCTGATCGACACTCCTGCAGATCCCAATTATCACTTCACCACCGACATGACCAACCAGGCAATTTCGTGGGTTCGTTACCAAAAGGTTTTAGCACCTGACAAACCTTTCTTTATGTATTATGCACCCGGGGCTACTCATGCACCACATCATGTTGCAAAAGAATGGGCCGAAAAATACAAAGGTAAATTTGACCAGGGATGGGATAAGCTTCGTGAAATGACCCTTGAACGCCAGATAAAACTGGGCATTGTGCCCCCGGGGACAAAACTTGCACCAAAACCTGCCGACATCGCTGACTGGGAAAAGCTTTCAAATGACGCAAAAAAATTATTTACACGTCAGATGGAAGTATATGCAGGATTCGCCGAACAAACTGATTATGAAGCCGGAAGACTGATTTCTACTATTAAAGAATTAGGCGTATTAGATAATACAATAATAATATTCATTGCCGGTGATAACGGAGCAAGTGCCGAAGGACAGATGAATGGAATGTTCAGTGAAATGACTTACTTCAGCGGAGTGCCCGAAACCGTTGATGGTATGTTGAAACATTATGATGATTGGGGCGGACCGACAACATACCCTCACTTTTCAGCCGGATGGGCTGTGGCATTGGATGCTCCTTTCGCATGGACCAAGCAGGTAGCTTCTGACTTTGGAGGCACAAGAAACGGAATGATAATTCAATGGCCGGCAGGCATTAAAGCTAAAGGAGAAGTTCGTTCACAGTTTGGTCATGTTATTGATATTGCACCTACTGTTTATGAAGTTACCGGAATACCTGCACCAAAAATGGTGAATGGAATTGAGCAGGATCCTATTGAAGGTACAAGTCTTGCTTACTCATTTAATGATGCCATTGCAGCTGAAAAACATACTGTACAATATTTTGAGATGTTTGGTAACAGGGGTGTATACCAGGACGGCTGGTTTGCCCGTACAATACACAGGCCTCCATGGAAACAGAAACCTGATCATTCAATGCAGGAAGATAAGTGGGAGTTATTTAATACCAAGGAAGATTTCAGCCTTGCAAATAATCTCGCCTCACAAAACGCTGATAAACTAAAGGCCATGGAGGCATTGTTCATGCAGGAAGCTGAAAAATACCATGTTCTGCCTCTTGATGACCGTCTGCTGGAAAGACTCGACGCTGAATTGATGGGAAGACCAACTATAATGGGTAATAGAAATACTGTAACTTACGGAGAAGGTATGAAAGGAATGGGGGTGGATATCTTCATTGACCTGAGAAATACAGCTTATACAATCACTGCTGAAGTAGCAGTAGATGCAAATGGAAATGGCGTAATTGTATGCCAGGGCGGTCGGTTTGGTGGCCTTTCTTTTTATATGAAAAGCGGGAAACCTGCATTTACATATAATTACCTGGGGATAGAATCAACACAGATCATTGCGCCCCAGGCATTAAAGCCTGGTAATTACAAATTGGCATACGAATTTAAATATGAGGGTGGCGGATTGGGAAAAGGAGGCGTTGCTTCCATTTCGGTTAATGACAAAGTAGTTGCAGAAAAGAGGATTGAGAAAACACAACCAGGAATATTCTCAGTTGATGATCTGGCCGACATTGGCATCGATGAGGGTACTCATGTTGCAGATTATGGAGCTTCAGCAAAATTCAATGGAAAGATCAACTATGTGACCGTAGAAAGGAAAAAATAGCTTGACTGCAAAGAGCCCTCATTGTTAAATCTGTTTACAATGAGGGTTTTATATAAACACTGATTGACGACAAAATCAGGACTACGCTCAAAAATTTAATAGCTGACATAA
>CAIRHQ010000092.1 GCA_903878475.1 uncultured Bacteroidota bacterium
AATTAAAAGACCACCTAAACGGCCAGATCAATTCTTATAAAAAAAAGGCCATTGAGCTAGCCATCGCTGAAGCAAAAGGTAAATTGATCGTGACCACTGATGCCGATTGTATCGTACCGTCAAACTGGCTGTATACAATATGTAGTTTCTATGAAACCCATCAACCAGCATTTATCGCGGCGCCTGTTTTTATCCCCGCAGAAAAAAGTTTTCTGAGTGTGTTTCAGTCGCTCGACTTCTTAACCCTGATGGGCATCACCGGAGCAGCCCTGCATCATCAGCTGCATGTAATGTGTAATGGTGCCAACCTTGCGTATGAAAAATCTGCGTTTGAAAAAGTAGATGGTTTTTCCGGGATCAATGATATTGCCAGTGGAGATGATATGTTGCTGATGCAGAAGATCAACCGCCAATTTCCACAACGGACCATGTTTTTAAAATCTGCTGAAGCCATCGTAAGCACCCGTCCCGCTCCAAGCCTATCCGCATTTTTTAATCAGCGCATTCGCTGGGCCAGTAAGTCGAACCACTACCAGGATAAAAAAATACTCCCCATCCTGATATGGGTGTATCTGTTCAACTTATTGCTCCTAACCCTTCCTGTTATTGCCTGTTTTCAATGGGCGATCCCCGGATGGTTCATGTTTCCCATCTGGATGTACTGGCTTCTCCTGCTGCTATTAAAAACAATCATAGAATTATTTTTCATTTTCCCCGTAGCCTCTTTTTTCCATCACCGAGAAATATTGTGGTGGTTTCCGTTGATGCAACCCTTTCATATCCTGTATACCGTCATCGCCGGTTTCCTGGGAATATTTGGCAGTTATACCTGGAAGGACAGAAAAGTAAATTGATAGGGTTTATACATAAGGCCAATACCCTCATGGAAAATTATTAAATTACGCTATGGCTGAACAGTCATTCTCCTTTTCGCAACAAACCTGGAAGCGGCTTAAAAAAAACAAGGCTGCGATGGTGGGTCTATGCATGATCCTGATCTCGTTCGGGATTGCGCTATTTGCATATTGGCTGGCGCCCGATAATTCGCCCAATGCCGACCTGCAAACCGTAGAGATACAGGCCAAAAAACCAGGCTACTCACAACTGTTCCTGAAACTGGATGAACCCAAAAATAGCGCTCCTACAAGTTTTTTCAGTACCCTGATCTCAGGCAGGATCAGTGATTTCAGGTATATCCCTATCAGTGGATATTCCACAAGTCATGACAGCCTGATCATTCAAAAATTCATCGACAGCGACACCTCGGTTCAACAGGTTTACTCCATCAGTGATATTACCCATGCACATCCGGAAACATTGATCAGCGAACATATTGTTACTAAAAAATACTGGCTGGGCACCGATAAGTTTGGCCGCGATATCCTGAGCCGATTATTGATCGGTACCAGGGTTAGTCTGGCGGTAGGACTGATCGCCGTGATCATCTCTTTGTTTCTCGGCATTCTATTGGGTGCATTGGCCGGATACTTTCGTGGATGGGTAGACGATATTACCATGTGGCTGGTAAATGTAACCTGGAGCATTCCCACCCTGTTGCTGGTATTTGCTATTACTTTAGCGATGGGCAAGGGATTCTGGCAGATCTTCATTGCGGTAGGACTCACCATGTGGGTTAGTGTGGCCAGACTGGTGCGTGGACAAGTGATGGCCATTCGTGAACTTGAATATATTCAGGCGGCAAAAGCGATGGGCGCTACCCATAGCCGCATCATCCTGAGGCATATCTTACCCAATATATCAGGTCCTATCCTGGTGATCGCCGCCGGCAATTTTGCCAGTGCCATCATTATTGAAGCCGGACTTAGTTTTTTAGGCATTGGTGTACAACCACCACAGCCCAGCTGGGGGCTCATGATCAAAGAGAATTATAATTTCATCATCACCCATAACCCGATGCTGGCATTGATCCCCGGCTTCGCCATCATGATCCTGGTACTGGCTTTTAATTTACTGGGGAATGGATTGAGGGATGCGGTGGATGTGAAAGATTAGGTTGGGTTGGAGTTCATAGTTTAGAACTCATGGTTTGGGACATGAAATAGTTTTAGCATTTTCGTTTTGAAAATGACCAATCAACTTAAACTTCTTTTGTAATTAATTTTTTTTCTCTTGCTTTAGTGCTTCCAGTTCTTTTTTCAGATCTTTCACTGCTTCCAGTAAGACCGGGATCAAACCGGAATAGTTAACACTGAGTTGTCCTTCTGAGCTGGTTTTTACCAGACTGGGAAATACCTTTTGAACTTCTTGTGCCAATACACCCGTTTGCAACGCTGCATCCTTTTGCGGGTCTTTCCAATTATAGGTATAGCCATTTAGTTGTGAAATTTTTTCCAATGAATTTTCGAGCGGCTGAATATTTGTTTTAAGCCGTTCATCGCTTAATTGGGTAAGCATTCCCTGTAATACAGCATCTCCATCTCCCTGAATTCTAAACAACTCATTCGATGAACTACCTGTCGTTGCGGCATAAAATACATGATCGGATCCAACATTACCCACCTGGTAACGTAATACCGAACTATTGATCCCGAAGCCATAGAATTGATGATTATCATTGGCTGACTCATATAAGACCACGATACGGTTTGTTATATTGTTGGCAAACTGTAAGGGAGCATTGGGCGAACTATTTCCAATGCCTATATTGCCACTAGGCTTAATGATCAGGTGATTCACCAACCCGTTCACACCCAATAAAATATCACCGCCACCATATTTATAAATATTCAGATTGTCGCTAAGGTCGGTACCCAGGTACGCTGATTCAGTTGTGTTCAAATGCTTCATGATGGAGATCCCATTCTTTGCTACACCGGTTGCCAGGTCAGATTGAATATTGATGCTGCTCGGAAAAAATGTAGTGGGGTCAATATGTCCCACACTGATTTTCCCATTCTGCATTTGCATCGTTGTTTTGTTCACAAAATTGTTGATATCACTTCCCACACCAAAATAAATTGCCCGGTTGGCCGCATTGCCATCGGTGCCATCTGTATAATTCCAGATATAACTTCTATAATCCGTACCCATACCTACACCCAACAGCAGGCCCCGCTCCGGATCATTGGCAGATTCCTGTCCGGGATAAGTGATCCTGACACCATTTTTATTGGTAGCGGGATAAGCATTGGCAAATTGCGACTGAGAAGATATATCAAATATATACTTTGGATCGCGCTGGTAAATACCCAGGCCAATACCGGTGATATTGAAAGCCGGCCGGATGGAAGCATTAAACTGATCAAACCCCATCCTAAAAATTGCATTCAGGTTATTGGCATGATTCCAGATAACCGTTTCATTCGGATTGTCTTTATTGTTACCAATCACCAATCCTTTATCCGCATTGTTGCTCGATGAAAAATTATACAGATCCTGGGAAATGATGCGCATACCTAAGATCGCGGTGTAAGCCGTAGGATTGCGAAGGATCATGTCGATACCATATTCGGGATTTCGATTTTGCACCCCGATGATACCCCCTAATGCAAACTGCTTCAGTCTTAATATTTCATTCCCGCCGGCAACAAAAGAAACATCTTTTGAATCGGGTGTTCCAAAATAGGTATCAGTAGCATAGATGGGGTCAAAATTAACAGCTGAAGGCGGAGTGGTCCCTGTATTGCCGTGCAAGCCCCAATAAGCAGAATCCGTTCTTTTATTATCGGCGATCCAATTCCATTGGCTGTTTTGGTAATAATAAAAACCGGTACTATCCGGACCGGTTTGATAAATCAGCAAGCCGGTTGCGGGAGCGGCAATGCCATTCTTTTCAATTTTGGTTACCCGAGGGATCAGCAATCCTTTTGTGTTGCTTTTTATGTCAAGCATTGCAGAACCATTGGCAGTACTGCCATCGCTATTGATCGCAAGAGATTGAGTAAAGCCAATATTAAAAATAGTGAGTGAAAAAATAATACAAGTTATTTTTTTCATTTCAAGGTTGTTTAGTCGGTGAATTAGTCTTTGCTGCTGAAATTGTATAAGCAGAATAAAAACTTGTTACTTCCTTGAATGAGTATCGGATAATCAATCTTTATTCAAATCCTTAATCAATATATCAGCAGAAACAAGATACATAATTTTTTTTAGTAATATCCCGAAGTCCAATACAATAGCTTGACAATAAAATTGGAGAAACAAATTGGCTATGATGTATAATTATAGACATCACTCAACTATAACTATCAACTTTGGATTATCCTTCCGGCGCTACCTGCACATTCCTGCTGAATCCTTCTTCTAACGAGATGAATGTTTCGGTACGTTCGATCCCTTTTATTTTTTGGAGCTCATCATGTAATACTGCACGCAATTGGGTAATGTCTTTACAAACAATTTCAATGAACATGCTGTAATTGCCGGTAATATAATTAAGCCGTACGATTTCGGGTATCTTCATCAGGTCTTTGGCCACTGCATCATACAACGAGCTTTTTTCAAGATAGATACCCACGAAAGCCGTGATATCATAACCCAGTTGTTTCAGGTCAACATTTAGTTTTGTACCTTTAACGATACCGAATTCCTGTAGTTTTTTGATACGAACATGAATGGTGCCGCCGCTAACGAATAGTTTTTTTCCCAGCTCGGCATAAGAGATCTCCGCCGTATCCATCATTTCATGAATGATCTGTAGGTCCAGTTTGTCAAGATTTAATTTTGAGGCCATATCTTTAGTCCATTTTTGTAATTATTCAATAATATATGCAAATATTTGAATTATTTCTATATTTTCCAAATTATTACTAAATTATTTTTAACACAATAGGTAATTTCATAGATTTGTATCAGAAAGCACTGATCATGGTGCCAAGTTCTTAAAAATTGTGGGGTGATGAAATCTTTGGCAGACATGCCCCCTTGTCTCGGGGGTGAGGACAACAGGATAAACGCAGCATAGAGCCGTATTTGCAGCAATGTAAGTGCGACCGGGGTCGACCACCGAACTTTGTACTGCAGCTAACTTCCTCATGGAGGTTCGAACCCTCCCCCTACAGCATTGAAACTTTATGTTTCTCCTATGGTACAACAACGAAAACCCGTACCCTACAAGGTTTTTAGGCCTTTACTTTTTTGTTACGCAATGAAGTAAAGGCCTTTTTTTATGCTCCCTACACACAGTCTCCATTTCACATTCTGGTAAATTTTTATTTATATGTTTTATTTTATATATTGATTTAGGTTTCTCTACCTGTCAACATTGTATAGGCGAAATACAACTCAATATCATCTCAAATGAATAAGACCCTGTTTCTTCCAAAAATTCCATGGCTGCTTGGGCTAGTGATGTTCATCCTTCCTGCCTGCAGTTCAGTAAAATTGATCAGCGATTATGATGAGATCACCGACAAATCGGTGACTGCCCTACAGGAAAAACTCAGTGAATTTTTTGTAAAAATGGAAACGGATATTGGCACTGAAGCGGCCGCGTATACCCATTACAGTAGTTTTTACCAACAAGCAAAAGTCAATCTGGCAACACTAAAGATCAGGGCCGACGCCATTGATAAAAATAAGATCGTTCAAGATCAGATTGCTGCACTCAGCATTATGCTGAAGGATCTTGAGGAATTGCACCGCATCGGATTCACTAACCTGACCCAGGTAAAACAACTTGAACCTCCCTTCAACAGCGCCTTTACGGCCATCATCAAATTACAACTGGCACTCAAAAGAGGAGAGAAAAAATAATCAACCAAAAGAATACACTATGGCAAACATCGATTTTGATGCATTGATCTCAGGCATGATCAAAGCGGTTCAGGGAAAACTCACCAAGCACTGGAAAGAAGCCAAACCTTATGCCGAAAAAGAGATCCGGTCATTTGCTGAAAACATCCGCCTCATTGAGCATCTTAAAAACACCGGTAAGATCAATGAAACCCAGGCCAAACTATATGTGGATATTCAAAAGAATTCGATGTGCATTGTGTTGTTGACCATTGAGGGATTGGGAATACTGGCAGTGGAAGCGGCCATCAATGCAGCCATTGATGTAGTTAGATCATCCGTGAATACGGCATTGGGCTGGGCTATTTTATAAGGCTGTTGAAGTAACAAATGCGCCCATGCATTGTTGTTAGTTTATTTTTTATTCTTTTCTTCGATGATCTCCGCGGCAATACTCACGGCAATTTCGGGGGCCGTAATACTATTGATCTCTATACCAATGGGCGTATATACTTTTGCCAGCTCCTGTTCGGAAAAACCTTCTTCCTTCAATTCGCCAAACAACAACTCCCGCTTTTTCTTACTTCCCATCATACCCAGATAATAAATGTCTTCGCGCAGCAATTGCTGCAACACGATCTTATCCGTTCTGTATCCGATCGTCATCACCACAACATAATCTTCCCTCTGAAGATTCATCCGCCCAACCAATTGCTGGTAATCGGGCACCATGATCTTTTCATTGGCGAAAAAATTCTGCAGGATGGTATTCAACTCGGGCCGGTCATCATAAACCTTGCTGTAAAAACCAAGGAAACACATCAACTCGGATAAAGCCAGACTTACATGTCCACCCCCCACAATATGCAATACCGGACGCTTATTCAGTTGCTCGGTATACAACCAATCACTGTCTGTGTGATATTGAAACTGATATCGAGTATCCTTTGCCGTGGGTTCGCGCAGGGTCATACCGCCGGCCGAAAGTTCCATACAAATCGGATTCCCTTCCAATATCTGATCGATCCGCAACAGGTCGGCTTTAGTAAAGGTTACAAATACATTCACCTGACTTCCGGAACAGATCATACCCGACTGGTGTTCTGTACTTTCTTTATCATGGTGCTGTTCCATCAGCAAGATCTGCTGGTCTCCGCTGCTTAGCATTTTACGGGCACGTTCCACCAACTTAAATTCCATGATGCCCCCGCCAATACTACCCACCATGGTATCATCTGCCGCTACAGCCATTGAAAACCCCTGCCTGCCCGGAGAGCTCCCCTCATCATGCACCACAAACAATACCATCACGCGAATTGATTGCTGTAGTTTAACCTGAACAAATGACCATATTTCCATATCAAACAATTTGAAAAATCAATATTCTTTTTTTAATGGACTTTTACTCCATTTTTGAAATGCTTCCCCAGCTTCTTCACGCATCATCTGCCGGGTGAACAGTTTTCGTTGCTCCACCGGAAGCGCCATTTCCTCATAAATAAACTGATCATCAAAATGCATACTCGCCGCATCCTCCTTTGAACCGGCATAATATAATTTATCGGGTCGGGCCCAATAGATAGCACCTAAACACATGGGGCAAGGCTCGCAACTGCTATAAATTTCGCAACCGGTTAGCTGAAAACTATTTAATACTGCACAAGCTTCCCTAATGGCGATGATCTCTGCATGCGCCGTTGGATCATTAGTATGCGTCACCTGATTCATTCCTCGGGCAATGATCTTTCCATCCTTTACCACTACTGCACCAAATGGTCCACCATTACCCGATTCCACATTCTCCACCGCTAGCCGGATGGCCTCCTTTAAAAAACCAGATGCTGATTGGTCCATTACTTTTTGTTTGTACTATTCAGTTAGCCTGAATCCTACTTAAAATTAGACAATTGCCCGTTAGTCTGCAAATATGGACGGTCAACAATATTGCTGCTGACCAGGAAACGGGATTAGTCGAAAGGTTAATTATATTTGTGGCCATCCACTAAATCCAAATAAACACATTGCAAACCGCCAACAGTAATTTAACCAGTGCCGCACGCAATATGGCCATTCAGCGCCTAACGGCCTTATGGGCTTTCTGTGAATCAGGCCTCGGAGGTGTTATGCATGCCCTACAAATTCCATTTACCGGCCTGGTCATTGGCGGAATGGCAGTGATCCTCATTTGCCTGATTGCACAACTAGCGGCGCCTAACTATAAACAGATCCTCCAAAGCATGCTGATCGTGCTGATCGTAAAAGCCATGGTTAGTCCGCACACCCCCTTCCCTGCCTATGTAGCCGTTTCTTTCCAGGGCTTACTCGGATGGCTGTTGTTTACCCTCCTTCGGGTAAACCTGTTCAGTATTTTCCTACTCAGTATATTGGCTATGTTAGAATCGGCCTTACAACAATTACTTATTTTGACCTTATTTTTTGGTCAATCATTTTGGAAGGCGGCCGATCGTATGCTGCAATTCATCGCTGCACAGTTTGGTGTAGCCACTAGCCACGCCTCACAATGGCTGGTAGGCACATACTTATTGATCTACCTGCTGGGTGGAATTGCGCTGGCCTGGATGGCCGGTTCCCTGATCAGAGGATTCTTTAAAGCCGATCCATCCTATGCCATTCCCGAGGAACTGATTTATTCAGGTGAATATAGTCTGGCTGCAAAAAACAGCAGCCGGCATAAAAATCGGATATGGGTAATCGTTATTGTCATGTTCCTGCTTTCTGCACTGCTATTTATTTTCGCTCCCAATCGACAGGAAGGATGGATGGCAGTAGTGAAAACCATTAGCTGGACCTTATCCGCCATCCTGCTCTGGTACCTGATATTAGGCCCATTGTTCACCCGCTTGATCATCCAATTTCTTCAAAAAAAAGAAAGCCGGTTTTCCGAACAGGTTTCTCAAACCCTCGCATTTTTACCGGTGATGCGGCGCATTGCTGCAGTGGCCTGGCAAAAAAGTAAACCCTTTTCGGGATGGAAACGCTGGCATCGTTTCCTGTCATCCCTCTTGCACTGGACACTTACCTATACTGAAATGAGCAGCCCTGAAAAAATACAAGCATGAGTATTATTGTTTTTTCAAGACCGATCCGGTCGGGCAAAACCGGCAGCCTGCTCCAATGGAGTAAACAACAACATAATGTTCAGGGATTTTTAATGCCCGATGTGGAGGGTAAACGTCATCTGCATGATATCGGTTCCGGCGAATCGCATTTGATCGAATGCGAAGATCCTACCCATAGCCCCGAAGCATTACAACAGATTGGCCGGTTTTATTTTTATGCGGAGATGTTCCGTAAAGCAAACAAAAAATTAGTGGACTGGGTAACACAGGAACCAGAATGGCTGGTGTTGGATGAACTGGGAAAACTGGAATTGCTACACCAGGGATTTTATGATGCTCTGCCTACCCTGATCGCAGCCGCCTCAGCGCCACAATATACCGGCAAGCTGGTATTAGTTATACGGGAAGGACTATACGAAGATGCTATACAATATTTTAAAATTCCGGTCCACCAACGGGTACAGGAATGGAACCCCTGATCCCTTATTCGTGGATCACCAGGATCGGCATCTTGCTGTGAAAGGATAATTTTTTAGTGCGATTGGTGCGGAAGAATCTTTCAATAAAAGAATGATCGCGCTGGATGGTAATGATCAGGTCAATATCCCGGTCGGCCGCAAACAGTTCAAGCGCCTCATCCACATCATACAACCGCATGAAATAAAATTCGGGGTGATAACTGGAAAATAGCTTTACCAGATCATGCTTTTCCTTCTCATAATTTTCTGTAATGGAGATATAATGATCTTTATCTACGTTTACAATATGCAACTTAGGATGGAACAGGTCGAGGAAATTTTTAATGGGCACCGATGGTGTAGCATTGAGGGTGTCTTTAAAATCGGAAGTGAGCATCACATTTTTAATGGGCAAAAAAGAAGCTGCTTCTGGCACAATGAGTACCGGACAAACTTTTGTTTCTGCCATTTTCAAGGTGTTGCTTCCAAATAGTACTTGGGCAATGGCCGATTTTCCGGCAATTCCCATGATCACCAGATCTGCCCGGCGATGACGCGCAGCCCGCTCAAGTCCTTCCACAAAATCATCCTCCTCATGCGCCAGTGTTTCAACTTTCACAATGAATTTCTTCATCAGGTCTGCCTTCAATGCATTTAATTCTGTTTCTACTTCTTCCTTATCTGCTGGCTTAGCATAACTATGGTATAATACAATGGTTACCCCATAATGCCCCACTAATAATTGCGCGGCATACCGGGCTGCATTCAATGAGGTTTCAGAAAAATCTACAGGAACGATAACGGTGGTCATATATGGTTAATTTGGACTAAATGATAGGGCTAATCAGCATGCAATTTAGTTCATTTTAGCATACCCGTTGGTATCCTATTCGTTAAATCTCTTATATACAGGCTTCCTTTACAACAGCACTTTATTTATCTTTGCCGGCTATGGCTCAGAAGAAATTACAACGGTTTGCCGATATAAAAACATTTCCCAACGTATTGGAATATCCGAAGGAAATGGCAGGAAACTGGGGTATTTTTTTTAAGAATACCAACCCCATAACCCTGGAACTGGCCTGTGGCAGGGGTGAATATACGATCGGCATGGCGGCGCTTTACCCCCAACGAAATTTTATCGGTATCGACATCAAAGGAAACAGGATGTATATCGGGGCAAAACAATGCCTTGCAGAAAAAATCACCAATGCTGCTTTTTTAAGGACCCAGATAGAAAAACTGCCTGATTACTTTACAGCAGGTGAAGTAAACGAAATCTGGATCACTTTTCCGGATCCCCAATTGCGTGTGTCGAAAGCCAAAAAACGACTCACCCATCCGCGATTTCTTAGGCTCTACAACCAAGTACTAACAACAGGAGGAACCGTCAATCTGAAAACAGACTCACCCGATCTGTATCATTTTACCAAAATAGTATTGACAGCCTGTGCCTGTCCGGTATTGATTGATAACCCTAATGTATATGCGCAACCCGAAGTTCCGGCAGCGCTTTGTATTAAAACGCATTACGAAAACCTAGACATCGCCCAAAGTAAAAAAATACATTATCTTTCATTCTCACTTCCTGAACAAATTAAAAATATTGACAAGGAACTGCACCAACAACTAAAAAATGATTCCAACAACACCACAATCTGAAGATTATTATTTCACTGAAGAAGGCATGGTAATCTTTACTGCCGAATTTTTAAAGAAACGAGGCAGCTGCTGCGGAAATGGTTGTTTGCACTGCCCTTATAATTACGATAATGTTCCCGAACACCTGCGTGCCCGGTTCTTAAAAAACGGGTCTCCCGAATCTCATAACGGATCCGCTGTTTCGGATATGCTTTAAGCCCATCCCGAAAAATAATTGTACCTTTTAATACATGAAAAAGAAGAAGGACGCTCTGCCTGCCCGGGCAAAAAAAAATGCTGCCCGGGAAACAGCGAAGTCTGCTACAGACAGCTATAGCTTTTTTACCGACGTGCATGAGGTGGTGAGGCAGATCCCCAAAGGAAGGGTAACCAGTTATGGTGCCATTGCGGCTTATCTGGGTTCCAAATTATCGGCCCGTATGGTAGGCTGGGCCATGAATGCAGCCCATGTAGTAAAACCCACGGTTCCTGCACAGCGGGTAGTGAATCGAAATGGAATGTTAACCGGGAAACATCATTTTTCCAGTCCGGATGAAATGGAGGCGTTGCTGAAAAAAGACGGTGTATTGGTAAAGCAAGATACTGTGGTGGATTTTACCAAACGTTTCTGGGACCCTTCCATTGAACTGGCCTTATAATTAATCTATTTATTACACGGTTAACCAACACCGTACAACACGCATAACATGAATTCATTACCCATCACAGGCTCCGTTTCTTTCGTGAATCACGAAAAGAAAACGATGATCATCACTTATCTTGAAAATGATAAGAAAAAAACTGTGAATGGCAGCTTTGCCGATAAGATCCAGGAAAAATTAAAAGCTGCAAAAAAGATCAAACAAATACACCAGTTTCATGTAGGCGATACCGTTCAGTTTCAGTTAAACATTATTGATACCGGGAACCGGGCCCAGGCCGCCGAGATCCGTTTTCTGTACAACAATGCGCTGGACCAGTTGATTCATAAAGCACGCACAGAAAATAATTTTATCGGCTACCTCAAACTGGCAGATGACAATTTCTTTGTAAAAGAGATCGACAGTTATTTATTCTTCCCCCTGCAGTTATCACCATGGCAATTACCCTTTACCGAAAAAGAATTGAATGAGGCCGTAAGTTTTTCTCTTGAAAATCTGGAGAACCCGGAAAAGATCAGTGCTAGGTTATATGTAAATCATTATTTCCCCGAATACCATAGTGCCGTTAAGGCCCATAAAACGGCTACCGTGCTGGAGGCCAAGGTAGATAAGATCACCCCACACGGGATTTATCTTCGTTTATTCGGTAATGTGATACAGGCTAAAATAGCCGTGGCTGATTATACAGGCCCTGCCCTAAAACCCGGAGATACGCTGCCTGTTCGCATCAGTTATCTTAGTGAAAAACGAATCGTGGTGGAATGGGTAGCCTAAAGATCACTGATAATACGGACTGATCATCCAATACACCACTACGCCGGTAACCGCTACATAAAACCAAACGGGCCAGGTGATGCGTACCAGCTTTTTATGCTGGTCATATTCGCCGATCAATGCACGATACGCCGTGAACAAAATAAAGGGCAGGATAATGGCTGCCAGTGGAATATGCGTAAACAGGATCACATAATAGATCATGCGCAAAGAGCCCACCTGGGCCAGTTCCGCATCGCTGAGGAGGCCATCATGATTGCTGTCGCCGAAACGGGTTTCGCCTGCCAGCAAATGGTGACCGATATAGGAAACCAGGAACAATACCGACATTACGATCGCAGCCAACATGATCTGCTTATGTAATTTGAATTTTTTTTGACGAACACTGATCAATCCAGCGATGAGCAAAACTGTAACCAATGAATTGATCACGGCATTGATCAGGGCAAAAATATGCACATTGAATCCGGGATCGATATTGAGTTTGAACCTGCTCATGAGTGCCACAGCAGCAAATACCACAACCGATACTGTGTAAATAAGTAAACGCGCCCTGGAGTCGTTTTTCTTCATAGAATTTGTAAGCATAGTTAACCTTCTTTAATTTTTTTTTTGGTAAAGATGATCGCCATAATAAAAATGATGCCAATGCCGATAAAGATCACAGGCAACAAGGGAATAAAATCTCTGAACAAGGAAGGTGCTTTCTTATCGCGCTCGAGCATGAGCAACGGAATATCACGCACCAGTTTTTCCTGCTGCACCGTATCAAAGCCATCATAATATCCGCGTACGATATGGTTACTATCAACCAGGAAAAAATTCTGAGTATGAATGAATGCAGTATCTACATTCGTATCGGCCACACTGGCCTTTAATTCGTTTAAAGCAAAATCATAGATCTCTTTTTTATCGCCAGTAGCAAACCACCAGGTGTCATGATTCACATTATAGTGATCGGCAAATTTCCGTAACTGAGGCACCGAATCATGTTCGGGATCAATGCTGATGGAGATGAAATGAACAATGCTGTCATTTTTCACAAATGAATTTTGCAATCGTTTCATGCTCATGGTTAACCTGGGGCAGATGCTCGGACAACGGCTAAAGAAAAAATCGATTACCAGCACTTTTCCATGTAGGTCGTACAGCGATACTTTTTTTCCGAACTGATTGATCAGTTGAATATTTTTTATTTTATGCCAGATCGTATCAGTAGAGGTCTTCCCATTCTTTTCTTTCACGATCACGCTGTCGGGCACAAAATATTTACGCGGCATTTGTACGGCATCCTTACTGTAATATTTCACCATGAAATATCCCGTCATGGGCATCAGGATGGCCAGCATCAGGGCCCAAATTGCTTTTTTACTCATGATTGTTTGGCTGTGATTGCAAATTTACAGCAATGCAATTCATTATTCCTATTCCGTTTAACCCTTAAAAAAAGCCATCCGTCTGTAAACGGATGGCTCAATATACCTACTGGTAAAAATCAATATTTATGGTTTTGCTCCTTGCTCTACCGGAACCGATTGTTCCTGTTCGGTTCTTGGAGGGTGACTACCACCATCAGTATTTTTCAGGTTCTTCCAGCTATTACCATCCCATAAGAAGGCAGTAATGAACCAGATGAAGATACCCAAGGGCACTACAATGGTCATGATCAGGTTCCTGATCTCATCACCCAGGTGCATGAATACCGATACAATATAAAAGGCCTTGGCCAATGATAAGATACAGATAGCTCCTTTTACAAATAAGATCATACTGGCATTGGCAACAGGATCTCCGTACCAATGTTTGGCTAAACCAAAACCAAGTGCCAACTCAATTACGGTAATAAAAGATAGCAACCAGAATATTTTCCAAATACGACCCGTACCTTCTGCGGGCGGATGTGAAAAGCTGATCTCTGATGACGACATTACATGTTCACTCATAATGATTTTTTTATTAATAGTTAATCTCTTTTTATATAACAGGTTTACTATGGAAACCGTCTTCGACAAGCTCAGACTGACAACTTTCTGTCATGTTGATGTCACTCTGAGCTTGTCGAAGAGTTGTCGAAACATAGACAGAATGCGACGATTAATTGAAATTTATTTATCGATCGCACCACTAGTTATTATTAGATTAGATAGAAACATAAGAATACAAATACCCAAACCAGATCCACAAAGTGCCAGTACAATCCGGCCTTTTCGATCATTTCATAATGTCCGCGTTCCTGGAAATGGTCAAGTTTGGTTTTGATCAGCATAATAATATTGATCACCACACCACTGAATACGTGGAATCCATGGAATCCGGTAATGCCGAAGAAGTAACTTCCGAAAGATGGAGGCCCTACCTGGGCAATATATACTTCATTCAGATCGATCTTGCTGATCAGATCAGGTACCGTCAGGTTTTGTAAAGAGGCCGCCGTTACGGTATGGTTATGTTCCAGTATCATAGCACGCAATACTTCAGGCGTGGTATTCTGTAAGGCAGTAGCTACAGCAGCTCCATGAATTTGTTTTCCCCATGGATTATGACTTACTGTAGTATTCATCAATTCAACAGCACCGCTATGAGTCAGCACAAAATGTTCGCCGGTCAATAAGTGGGTCCACTCCCATGCCTGACAGGCAAGGAACGCAATACCACCGATGATGGTAAGGATCATATATTGTTCCACACCTTTCTTGTTCATCTTATGCCCTTCATGAACAGCCAGTACCATGGTAACGGAACTGAAGATCAGGATAAAGGTCATCAAACTCACAAAAGCAAGCGGAAGATCCTGGTGCCCGAAAAAAGGAAAGGCGTTGAATACATGGTTGGCATCTACCCAGCCGTTCAAGCTGAACCGGAGTGTAGCATAACTGATCAGGAAGGCCCCGAACGTAAATGCATCACTCATCAAAAAGTACCACATCATCACTTTACCATAGCTGGCATTGAACGGACTTCTGCCGCCGTTCCACCACTTGGTATTCGTTGGTATCGCTGTTGTTGACATTTATATAACTTTTATTGTTCTCGTTTTATTTTTAAAAGATCGTTTTAAATTTTTTCAAATCTTTACCTGATCATCAGTAAAAAGATCATTAAGTAGATCCAAAGCAGGTCTACAAAATGCCAGTACGTTGCTGCCAATTGAACCGGTACTAGATTTGACCGATCAGCTTTGCCGATCAGTATTTTTATATACAACACCAGTAAGGCAATTACCCCACCCAATACATGCAGGGCATGAAATCCCACGATCACAAATAGGAAAGAGTACGCTACATTTCCTACTAAGGTGATTCCCTGTGCCCACAATTCCCTGAACCCCATCCACTGCATCACTATAAAAAGAACTCCCAGTACCAATGTTGATCCAACCCAACCGCGGTAGGCTGCCATCTCTCCTTTTTTCAATGACCGAACGGCCAACATGATACAGACACTGCTCAATACAATTGCTCCGGTGCTGTACCAAAACCAATGTGGCAATTCAAAGCTCAGCCAATTGGCCTGGTTACGTTTAACGATATATGCACTGGTTAACCCGGCAAACATCATCAATATACTTCCGATTCCTACCCAAAGGGTAAATTTATGCGGATGTAATTTTTTTCTTTGTTCCATCACCACCGTATTCATATGATCTTATGTAGCGGAAAAATTGGTAGCATCAGCCTGCTCAATATTTCCTGTTACTAACTTTTTATTTTCTGTCTTTCACTTAATCCTTTTATCGGATGTTGTGCTATAATTTATTAGCATACAAACTCAGCAGCACAATCATCAGATAAAAATAAGAACCAAACATTACCCGTCTTGCACTGTTCACATCCATTTTTATATACAGCCTGATGCTGAGCAACAGCATGGCCACATTACAAGCCAGCACGATCCACATACTTACCATTCCGCTCATCTGGAAATAATAAGGCAAAACACCCACCGGGATCATCATGGCACTATACATAACTGTTTGCAGTGCCGTGAATTTCGTTGGCCCTTTATCACCAGGTAATAACTTAAATCCTGCAAGCGTATAATCCTTATGGGCCACCCAGGCAATTGCCCAGAAATGGGGGAACTGCCATAAGAACTGGATCGCAAATAAGATCAATCCACCTGTCCAGATGATCGGCGTATCATAAAACCCGGCCACCCAACCAATGAGGCAGGGCAATGCGCCAGGAAATGCGCCTACCAATACGGCTGCCGAATTCTTTGTTTTCAATGGCGTGTAAATGAATCCATATAAAAACAAACTGAGTAAACCCAGCAAGGCAGATTCCATATTGAACCGGAACCACATCAACAAAACCCCAGCAACACCAATGATGATGGCAAATACGGTTGCTTCCTGAATGCTCATCCTGCCACTGGCCACCGGCCGGGTAGACGTGCGCTTCATGAGTGCATCGGTATTTTTTTCCAGGATCTGGTTGATGGCATTGGCCGAACCTGTGATCAGCATGCCGCCTGCAAAAAGTAAAAGAACTTGTAGTGTATTAAACCGTACACCCGGTGCGAGCAGGTACGCTACTACCGTACTGAATACCACCATAAAGCTCAACGTGAATTTGATCAACTGAAAATAATCCTTCAGTTTGTCAGCCACTGTAAAACTTTTCGAGCTGGCTATGGTATGTTGTTCCTGCATCTATTTTATTTTTCCTAATCCCTCACTATCTATTTTGCCCATTAGCAAAATGTTCATGTATTCTTTATCCGTGTGTTGTTTCGTCATCTCCCACCGGTACATTCTGTGGAATAAATTCTTTCCCGTCTTTTGCATAATCATAAGCACCACGATAAACTTCCGGAATTTCTCCAGGCCAGTTTCCGTGTCCGGGTTTAATGGGAGTGGTCCACTCCAAGGTATTTGAACCCCATGGATTGGTAGAAGTAACCCTTCTTCCTTTGAATATGCTGTAGAAGAAATTGAATACAAATAACAATTGAGCGGCAAAAACCACCATCGCTACCAGACTGATGAATTGGTTCAGTCCACCAAACATTTTAAACGACTCCCAGTTGGAATAGTCATAATAACGGCGAGGCATACCTGCAAGTCCTTCGTAGTGCATTGGCCAGAAGATCAGGTAAGCGCCTACGATGGAGATCCAGAAATGGATATAGGCCATGGTATTATTAAGGTGGCGTCCAAACATTTTAGGGAACCAATGATATACCCCGGCAAACATGCCGAAGAAAGAGGCTACACCCATTACGATATGGAAATGCGCAACTACAAAATAAGTATCATGTAAATGAAGATCAAGTGCTGAGTTACCCAGGAAGATACCGGTTAAACCGCCACTGATGAACATGCTTACAAATCCGATCGCGAACAACATGCCCGGCGTGAACCGGATATTGCCGCGCCAAAGGGTGGTGAGCCAGTTGAATACTTTGATGGCCGAGGGGACCGCGATCAATAAAGTGAGCAACACAAAGAATGATCCAAGGAAAGGATTCAATCCGGTTACAAACATATGATGCGCCCAAACCAAAAAGGCAAGGATGGCAATGGCGAACATTGAACCCACCATGGCCATATAACCGAAGATCGGTTTGCGTGCATTGGTGGCAAGAATTTCAGACGACATACCCATGGCAGGTAACAGAATGATATATACTTCCGGATGACCAAGGAACCAGAATAAATGCTGGAACAGGATCGGACTTCCGCCTTCATTGGGTAATATTTTACCGGCAATAACGATATCACTGAGGAAGAAACTTGTTCCCAAGTTCCTGTCGAATAATAATAAGATGGCACCAGACAACAGCACGGGGAATGACAATACACCCAGCACAGCAGTAAAGAACAGTGCCCAGATGGTGAGTGGTAAGCGTGTCATGCTCATACCTTTTGTACGCATGTTAAGGATCGTGGTGATATAGTTCAAGCCACCCAATAATGAACTTACAATAAACATCGCCATGCTCACGAGCCAGAGGTCCATACCGATCTTACTTCCGCTGGAAGCATCGCCGAGTGCACTCAATGGAGGATATACTGTCCAACCACCACTGGCCGGTCCGGTTTGAACAAACAAAGAAGAGAACATGATGATTGAAGCCAAGAAGAAGAACCAATAGCTCAACATGTTCAGCATAGGAGAAGCCATATCACGGGCACCTATCTGCAAAGGAATAAGGAAGTTGGCGAATGTACCACTCAATCCTGCAGTGAGTACAAAGAACACCAAGATGGTTCCGTGCATGGTAACCAGTGCATAATAAAATTCGGGTTGCAGTTTACCACCCTTTGCCCAATGACCCAATAAATCTTCGAGCCATGGAAAAGTAGATTCCGGATAACCGAGTTGTAAGCGGAAGATCACGGAAAAGAAACCACCAATGATGGCCCAGATGATCCCGGTAATCAGAAACTGCCTGGCGATCATTTTATGATCCTGGCTGAAAACGTATTTGGTGATAAACGTTTCGTGATGATGATGCTCATGATGTGCATCATGAACACCTGCACCTTGCAATGTGGCTACGCTACTCATATTTATTTTTTTTCAAACCCTTTTAAAAATGAAAATTATAATGCGGCTACTGCTTTCTTGGGAGCAGTAGTGTCGGCCGTGGCCGGTGCTTTTTCAGGAAACACCGAAAAATATTCAGCTTTCTGTTCTGATAACCATTTTTTATATTCTTCCATCGTTTCTACAATGATTACACCACGCATAGAAAAATGACCTGCGCCACACATCTGGTCGCAACTGATCTCAAAAGTAAAATTCGGATTACCGGTACGGGTCTTCATTTCTGCCGTGGTATACTTAGGTGTAAACCATTGTGTAGTGGGAATACCGGGTACGGCATCCATTTTCATCCTGAAATGAGGAATACCTACACTATGAATAACATCCTGTGAGTTGATCACCATTTTAACCGGAACGCCTACAGGAATATGCATGGTTCCGCTTACATGAATATCATCGAGGCTTGCAGGATCATTGAAATCAACACCCAAGCTATTTACACCCTTGGTCAATCTATAATCTTTGCGACCCAATATCTTATCAGGGCCTGTATAACGGAATTCCCATGCAAACTGATGACCGGTTACTTCCACCACGATCGCATTCTTTGGAGGATCGCCGGTGATCTTGAACCAGGCCTTCAAACCAAATACCACCAGTACGGCCAATACGATCGCCGGGATAGTGGTCCATATCAATTCCAGTTTAGTACTATGTGAAAAATAAAATGCTTTGCGGTTATCGCTTTCCTGATATTTATAAGCAAACCAGAACAACAATACCTGGGTAACCACGAAAACCAGTCCGGTTACCGCAATGGTGATCCATAGCATGGTGTCAATCTGCTCACCTTCAACAGAAGCTGATCCCTGTGGGAACAAGGTTTTACCATAGTATAGGTCATTACAATACCAGGCGCCGATCAATCCGAACACCAGCAGGCCCATCAATAAAAATGCGTTGATCTTATTATTTTGCTTACGTGTGTTTTCCTCTCCTTTCATTACACTCACATACTCGCTGGCCTTTGCGATCTGGAAGATGACTGCAAATACCAACACACCTAATGCTATCAGTAAAAACTCCTTCATAGTTCAAAGTATTGTCTGTAAAAATTAAACTTATTATTTATAAATCCTTTGCTTTTGAATAGCAACACCAATCATTATGTATGGTGTATCATACTTTCTTTCAGGAAAGGATGATTTTTTGCCAGTAATGAATGACCGCTGATATACCTACCTGCGCCCCACATGATCAATCCAATGAATAGACAAGGAACACCGAATTCAAATAATCCCAATTCAGCTTTATCATGCATAGTGCCCGGCATTACCATTTGGTAAAAATCGAGCCAGTGTCCAAAGATGATGAGCCCGGCCATTACGGTCATTAATGTCCAGTTCCTTTTAGCGCCACGTTTCATTAATATTAACAGTGGACAAAGGAAGTTGATGATCAGGTTAACAAAGAAGATGGTACTGAAAGGCCCAGCTTTGGTAGCCGTACCGATCCGTTGAATAAAGTATTTTGTTTCCTCTGGCTGATTACTATACCAGATCAGCATGTACTGAGAGAACCATAGATAGGTCCAGAATACAGAGAAAGCGAACATGAATTTTCCGATATCATGTAAATGTTCATCAGTTACATATTCCAGTTGACCCTTGTTCTTTAAATAGATGATGAAGAGGGCGATCAGAGAAACGCCGGCAACAAATGTGCTGGCAAAAGTATACCAGCTATACATGGTGCTATACCAATGCGGGTCGAGGCTCATCAGCCAGATCCAAGGAATGGTGGACGCCACGGTCAAGGTAAATACCACGGCAAACAAAGAGGCAAATACGGTATTATTCCAAACCCATTTTTTTCCGGTTTCATAATCCATCGTACCCTGTTCGTCGGTCTTCAAACTCAATGAGCGCATTTTTTTGCCCAGCAGCCACCATAAAAAGATGGTGATGCCCGACCAGATGGTAAAGAATTCAGGACTTAAGAATTTGCGTTTACCAAAAAGTATATGATCATTGGCAACGGCTGCTTTATCGAGCCAGGGATAAATATCGGTACGACCGCCCCATACTATAGCCATCAGCACTACGAAGGTGATCACACCTAAAATTGGTACCACACTGGAAATCGCCTCGGGTACCCTGCGCAGGGCTACCTGCCAGCCACCCATGGCCATGGTGGTTACACAAATGAAGAACATACTGGCATTAACTACCAGTAGCCAATAAACGCTGTTTTGCAACAACACCGCCCAAAAGCGGGTACTGCTTACCTCATGCCCGGGACTGGCAAACGGGTGAAAGGCTATAAACCCATACAACAATGCTACCACACCGGCTACGATCAGGCCATACGTCCACTTTTTATAACTGCCCGGTAATTCAAATTGATGGTTCATCTAAACTATATTTTTTGTGAATGCTTTTATTTAACTGTTGGTTTTGCTGTACTGTCCTTCGCGGCTGTAGCCACCACCGCAGGGGCAGCTGTAGCTTTGGGTTCCAGTGTTCTGATATATTGTACGATCATCCAGCGTTGTCTCCGATCTAACTGCGACGCATAGCTGCCCATATTGTTTTGCCCGTAGGTCATTACAAAAAAGATTCTACCATCGGCATACCCGGGAGAAGCGGCGATAATACTTTTCACGCCACCGATCTTGGGAGCCAGCGGACCATTGTTCTCGGCCTTTGGACCATGACATACAGCACAATTGATATTGAATAAGCGGCCAGCTTCCAGGCTGTCGGCATGATTCAACGGAGGCATCGGATTTTTGATCTGAGCACTCAATACGATAAGGCCATTGCTGTCGTTCGGTACGGTAAAGGGAAATAGTTCGCCTCTTTGGATCGTTCCTGTAACCGGCATATTGTTATAGAAGATCTTATCGCCTTTTTTATCCGCATCAGTAGTAAAGATGCTGTCGTTACGCTCGGCATAGGTTTCATACGCACGGCTATAGGCCATATCAGGCATATAGATCTTACCGGGCTGGCGTTTGCTGTCGCAACTACTCACGATGACCATTACGGTTGTAATTAAAATTGCGGTGATATAGGTTGTTCGTTTCATTTATCAATGATCAATTATACAATTATCAATTAATGGCCTTTGGTTCTTTATACAGTTTTTGTTCCCGGTCGTAACGGCCGATCCACCATCCGGTTTCAGCGTGTTGTACATTCACTTCGCTAGCGCCGGCCTGGGTCAGGAATGCCTGCACCTCTGCGTCATTGGTTTTATCAGTACACTCAATGGCCATCACAAAAAGATCGTCGGTGGCCCTTGGATGAAAATGATGCTTCTTCACAAACGGAGCCATCTGGCATAAGTAGCAAAAAGTAAGTACCATGCCAATGGCAGAGAACAATACCGTAAGCTCGAACGTGATGGGTATCCATGCGGGCAGCGCAAAATGCGGTTTACCACCGATATTCAGCGGCCAGTCTTTCGTAAATATCCAACTGATGCTGGTGAGTGCTGTGGTGGTTCCGGTGATGGCATAAATAAAGCCCGCGGTATGAATGCTGGTTTCGCGCATACCGATGGCATGATCCAGTCCGTGTACAGGAAATGGTGTGTACACATCATGGATCTTGTATCCTGCCTTGCGAACATTTTTCACTGCAGGAAACAATACCTTTTCATCATCAAAACAACCCACTACAAATTTTTTAATTCCTCCGGCCATATTTTAAACATTTAACTTCTTAATCCTATTAAATTTTCTACGCTCTTTAGTGTGCGTGTTCTACTTCTTCAATATAAAATTTCTCAGCATCTGCTTTTTCAATATCGGTCATCTTCACTTTATAATTCTCTCCACTGGTTTTCAAAATGGCCTTGATCTCTGCCACAGCAATAACCGGGAAGTATTTTGCAAACAGGAAGAAACAGAAGAAGAATAAACCGAAAGTACCGAGATAGAATCCGATCTCATAAATACTAGGGCTATAATAAGTACTCCATGATGAGGGCAGGTAATCGCGGTATACCGAAGTAACGATGATCACGAAACGTTCGTACCACATACCAATATTCACGATGATACTCATAAAGAAAGTAACCGTGATATTCCTCCTGAGTTTGCGGCTCCAGAACAACTGTGGCGATACCACGTTACAGAACATCATCAGCCAGTAGCTCCATCCGTAAGGACTGAACAAATTGGCCCTGTTCTGACTGAAGGCGTACCACTCGTATGGATTTTGTCCGTACCAGGCTATGAACAACTCGGTGAGGTAGGCACAACCTACAATACTACCGGTAAGTACAATGATCTTATTCATGGCCTCAATATGGCCTACGGTGATATAATCCTGAAGGTTCAATACTTTCCGCACCACGATCATGAGGGTTTGCACCATGGCAAATCCGCTGAAGATTGCACCCGCCACAAAGTAAGGAGGGAAGATGGTGGTATGCCAGCCCGGAACAATAGACGTGGCAAAGTCGAATGATACAATGGTATGCACACTCAATACCAGCGGTGTACTTAAACCGGCCAGTACCAGTGATAAAGATTCATGGCGCTGCCAGTGCTTGGTGCTTCCGCTCCATCCAAAAGAAGCCACACCATAAAACATCTTTCTGAATTTTGTTTTGGCACGGTCACGTACCGTAGCCAGATCAGGCAATAAACCTGAATACCAGAACAACAATGACACGGTGAAATAAGTAGAGATCGCAAATACATCCCACAACAACGGTGAATTAAAGTTTACCCATAATGGTCCGCGTGAATTGGGGTAAGGCATTACAAAGAAGGCCATCCAAACACGACCCATATGCCAGATCGGGAATTGACCCGCACAGATCACCGCAAAGATGGTCATGGCCTCAGCCGCACGGTTCACCCCGGTTCTCCATCCCTGACGGAATAATAATAAGATCGCTGAAATCAAAGTACCCGCATGACCGATACCGATCCACCATACAAAGTTGGTAATGTCCCAACCCCATCCGATGGTCTTGTTCAGGTTCCACTGTCCGATACCATAGGTCACCTCGCGGTACACACTGTATACCCCAAATAATAATAAGCAGATGCTTATCACAAATCCAATGTACCAAAGCCTGCTCGGCTTCATCTCAATGGGGCGAATGATGTCTTCCGTTATCTGGTGATAGTCTTTGTTACCATCTACCAGCGGTTCCCTTAGTTGCGATTCGTATTTCAGTAATGACATATCGTGAATTAAGCGGCCTTGCTGTTACCCCGTTTCATCGGGACCGGTTTGGCCATTTTTATTTTCAAACTTTATTGTTAACGCTCCTACTGTTTACCCTTCATGCTTCTCTTCCACACCAATATGCCTGTCGGTATTCCTTACCTTGGCGAGGTAACTAACGTTGGGCAATACGTGCAGTTGCTCCAGCACATAGAAATTACGGTGCTTTTGCTCTACATTCCTGATCTTATAAACATCACTTTCCTTGTCGTTCACATTGCCAAAGCTGATGGCGTTGGTAGGACAAGCTTGCATACAGGCCACTTTCACATTTCTTACCAGTGAAGGATCCTCTGCTTTTTTAGCGATCAGTTTATTCTCTTGTAAACGTTGCACACAGAAAGAACATTTTTCGATCACACCTCTAGACCTTACGGTTACATCAGGATTCAATACCATGCGGGTAAGATCATCATTCATCTGCAATACCACTTCATCCATATCCACGCCAACAATTGGTTTTTGGTTATCCGGGAAGCTATCAGCACCGGTATAATCCAGCCAGTTGAAACGACGTACTTTATACGGACAGTTGTTGGCACAATAACGTGTACCGATACAACGGTTATAGGTCATCTGGTTCAGTCCCTCACTGCTATGGTTAGTGGCAGCAACCGGACAAACATTTTCGCAAGGTGCGTTATCGCAATGCTGACAAAGCATGGGTTGGAAAACCACATCGGGATTTTCCAGATCGCCCGTGAAATAACGGTCGATGCGCAACCAATGCATCTCATGTGCTTTCTGTACCTGCATCTTTCCTACCACGCTCACATTGTTCTCGGCAGTACAAGCCACTACACAAGCGCTACAACCTGTACAGGTATTCAGATCAATGCTCATCCCCCATTTGATTCCCGGCTTTTCGTAATCGGGATACATGGTAGCATCTTTTACAAAATCAGTTTTCCCCTCGGCCATATTGTTCTCCCTTTCCTTGGTCACTTCTTCCAACAAGCCTTCCGGATTGGCCAGGAAGCTGCTGAGGTTGGTTTCAAAAATGATGGGCCTGCTTTCGGTAAATCCATGCACCTGCGTTTGTGCCAGTGGGTAAGTATTGTTTGTTTTTTCAACTTTTGCTTCGCCAGAATATTGAATGGTAGTACCATCAAAACCGGCAAGCGGATATACGTTCTGGCCGGCACCATTGGCTGCCATGCCGATATATTCTGCAGTATTATCTTTATTAGCGCTCTGTCTTCCGTATCCCACAGCAACTGCTACTACAGCAGGGTGCATACCCGGAATCACGATCACCGGTAGTTCCAATGATTTTCCATTGGCCGTGATCTTCACCACTGGTTTTTCAGGATGCACTTCATAATTGCTCTGATGCCCATGGTCCTGATTCATTACATCTAAACCCAATAATGATTTGGCCATTGCGGGACTCATCATTACATAGTTGTCCCAGGTTACCTTAGTGATCGGATCAGGCAATTCCTGCAACCAGGGGTTATTTGCTTGTGAACCATTGCCTACAGATACTTTCTCATACAACTGGAATTCAACCGGAGCTGATTTTACAGCAGCGATCTTTGAAGCCGCATCACTTAATTTACCGTTGCTGAAGGCAGTGCTACCAACTATTGGAGTAGCAGGCTCTACCACACCATCCTGTAAGGCTTTATTATAAGTATCAATACTGCCCAGTTTCCCGGTCCAGTAATTTTTGAAATAAGTTTCGTAATCGGTTACTGCTGTTCCGCCCGCTGGAGCAGCCGGTTGGCTCCATTTCAACAAGGATGTTTGGAAAGCCCTTGTTTTAAACAGCGGATTGATGGTGGGCTGCAGCATGCTGAAATACCCGGTCTTGGGTTCTGCATCACCCCAGCTTTCAAGCCAGTGGTGTGAAGGAATGATATAATTGCACAGCTCCGTGGTTTCATCCATGGTGCCGTTAAAAGAAACAGAAACTGTATTCTTTAAGCCGGACAACAGTTTTGCTTTATCCGCATAGCTGTAAACCGGATTGGCTCCCTGTACAAGCAAGGCGCCGATCTTATTATCATTCAGGTCGGCAACCAGTTGTGTCATCTCTGCGTCTACGCCTTTGCGATAGTTTGAAGTAACTGCCCAGTTGATCGTAGTTCCGTTTGCACCAATGGCTTCATTGATGGCATTCACGATCACTTGTATATTCACATCATTGCTTCCGCAAACCACTAGTGCAGCGCCTTTATTAGCAGCCAGTGCAGCAGAAGCGGTATCAATGCCTTTCAACAATTTGGCATCGGTGATGCTAACCGGTGATAATCCGAGTCCGAGTTTAGTCAGCAACGCCAAAGCAATGGCTCCGGTTTCAGATGGCTTATGCACATAACGGTCGTCGGCATTGCTACCGGTCATGCTCATCATGCTTTCAAAATGAAAATGCTTGCTGAGC
>CAIRHQ010000093.1 GCA_903878475.1 uncultured Bacteroidota bacterium
AACCTGTTTTACTTCTGCACAAAGATCCTGCAATACTTTTTTGGCATCGCCAAACAGCATAGAGGTTTTTGGTTGGAAGAAAAGATCGTTCTCGATACCTGCATATCCGGGTTTCATACTGCGCTTATTCACGATCACGGTCTTAGCCATCTCCACTTCCAGGATCGGCATTCCATATATTGGCGAGGCAGGATCATTCTTTGCAGCCGGGTTCACCACGTCATTGGCACCCAGGATCAACACCACATCACAGGTTTTGAATTCATCATTGGCCTGTTCCATCTCCAGCAATTTTTCATAACTCACATCAGCCTCGGCAAGCAATACATTCATATGTCCGGGCATACGACCTGCCACCGGATGAATGGCATATTTCACTTCAACACCTTTTTCTTCCAGAATTTTTTCGAGCTCATGGCAAACATGTTGTGCTTGTGCTACTGCCAATCCATAGCCCGGTACCACCAGCACTTTATTGGCATAACTCATTACCATGGCGGCATCTGATAAACTGATCTCTTTATAAGCACCCTGGTCTTTACCACCGGAAGCTGCTTGTGTTTTATTTCCACCAAAGGAACCGATCAATACATTTTGCAGCGATCTGTTCATCGCTTTACACATCAGGATGGTCAGTAATGTACCTGCCGCACCAACCAGGATACCACCGGTGAGCATGGCTTTATTATCGTATAAGAATCCACCGCAGGCTGCTGCCACACCGGTGAATGAATTGAGTAAAGAGATCACCACCGGCATATCGGCACCACCGATCGGCATTACAAACAATATACCATACAACAAGGCAAGTGATAAAATAATATAAACATACAGACTATGCGAAGGATCCATGATCAATAATACTCCCACGGCTAAAGCAGCAGCCAGTATCATCAGGTTAAGGATATTTTGTCCGGTGAAACTGAAATCTTTTACTTTCCCGTTCAGTTTTCCCCAGGCCACCATACTTCCGGCAAATGAAACAGAACCAATGATCAGTCCGAGAACAATGATCAATGTTTTTCCTGTTAAGCCATCTGGTGATCCACCGGCAGCAAACTCCTTCGACAGGTGATTGAATTCTACCAATGAGATCAGGGCAGCACAAGCACCCCCCATTCCATTGAACAAGCTCACCATCTCGGGCATGGCGGTCATCTTTACTTTTTTAGCCGCCAGTGTACCTACGATACCACCAATGGCCAGTCCGCAGAAGATCCACAAATAATTATGCAGCTTAGCTCCATTTTGTTCATATAAAAAAATGGTTCCGGCAATGGCAATGGCCATACCGCCTGCAGCCACCAGATTACCCTTACGGGCAGACGCAGGATTAGAAAGCATTTTCAAACCCAGTATATAAGTAATACTGGCGATCAGGTAGCAAATGGTAAGTAGGTTCAATTCCATTTTTTATATTTTTTCTTTGGGTGTAAGCCCGCTATTCGTTTAAAGCAATCTATTTTTTCTTTTTGAACATTTCCAGCATCCTGTCGGTCACCACAAATCCACCCACCACATTCAAGGTGCCCAGGATTACGGCCAGGAAGCCCAATACCAGGGCTATATAATTATCCGCTTCGGCCTTCCCCATCACAATGATGGCTCCAATAATTACCACACCATGAATGGCATTGGCTCCACTCATCAGCGGCGTGTGCAACACACTGGGTACGCGGCCGATCACTTCAATACCCACGAATACCATCAGGATAACGATGTAGATGATCTGTTGATTGGCAGAGATCCAGTTTAAAATATTCTCCATATGCTTCTTTTTTTAAGCGTAGTGAT
>CAIRHQ010000094.1 GCA_903878475.1 uncultured Bacteroidota bacterium
AAGGGACATTACCAGTTTAGCCACCGTTTTTGCAATGCCTACAGCGGAAATGAAAAAGGGCATGTTGAACGCAGTGTGGAATACATCAGAAGAAAAGCCTTTGGTTTTAAAAGCGACTTTGCCAACATGGAAGAAGCCGGAAAATATCTTGAATCAATTATTATCCGTATAAATCAAGCCAAACAGCAATTAACCGGCCGCACAGCAATGGAGATGTTTGCTGATGAGAAAAAACTATTATGGCAATACAAAGAACCACTGGCATGTTCCGATTCGGTACAATTGAGGGTAGATAAATACGCAACAATCAGTTACTGCACCAACCGTTATTCAGTATCTGATAAACTGGTTGGGTGTTTTGTTGATGTTAAAGTATTTAGCAATACACTTGAAGCTTACAGCCAAAACAAGCTCGTAGGATCGCATCAGCGTGATTACGGCAAACATCAGTGGATCATCTCTATTGAACACTACTTGGATACTCTGAGGCAAAAGCCCGGGGCCTTGAACGGGAGTGTGGCCCTTACATGCAGCCCATATCTGAAAAAACTATATCTGCAATTTTATACCCAAACTCCCCGTGACTTTATTGACTTGCTTCATTATTGTTGTCAAAATAAAATTAGTGCAGACAATCTGGAAGCCACCGTGTCACGGCTGGTTGGCCTTTGCACTCAAAGCATCACCACAGAGAAGTTAACTGCACTTCTGGGCAATAAACCCAGAGAAGAGGTTAAACTGATGGCCGTAAATAACCAAACGGTGTATATGGCTCAGGAACAACTCAAACAGATCACCGCATTAATGAATTAAAACAACCGAAGAAATGAAGTTACAAAGTGAAATAAAAGAACAAATTATCAGGTACAGTAAAGAACTGCATCTACCTGTTTTCCGCAACGAGTTTGAACAAATTGCGCAGGAGGCGGCCAAAGACCAGGCTGATTATGAGACGTTCCTTTTACGACTAATGGAACGGGAATATGATACACGGTTAGAAAACAGAAAGAAAGCACAGATCAGGCTGGCCGGTTTTCCGGCCAAACTATATCTTCATGATTTAAAGCGTGATTTGCTCCCTGTTGATGCATCAGCAAAACTCACCATGCTCGAACGGCTCGACTTCGTGGCATCCGGACAAAACATCATACTGGCTGGAAATCCGGGAACAGGCAAGACCCATATTGCGATCGGCCTGGGCTTGAAAGCGTGTCTGCAGGGTTACAGAGTCTATTTTACAACCATACACGGGCTACTAACACAACTGCGTGAATCACACGCACAGCGAACACTACGGCAGATGGAACTACGGTTTGAAAAATATGATCTGGTAATCTGTGATGAATTTGGGTATATCTCTTTTGACAAAGAAGGAGCAGAACTACTCTTTAATCATCTCTCCCTTCGGGCAGGTCGCAAGTCAACAATTGTAACCACAAACCTGGGTTTTGACCGATGGAATGAGATTTTTGGTGATCAGGTACTCACTGCAGCATTGGTAGACCGATTGACCCACAAGGCACATCTGGTAAACATGAACGGAGAATCCTACCGACTAAGAGAAACAAAAGAAATGATGAAAAAATGAAAAATAAATCGCGAAAAATCCGGGATCCAGTACTCTTGTGATCGGGGTACCCCGATCACAAGAGTACTGCCCCTTTATTAATTAAAATGGTATACTTTTGGAGTGAACTACTGGTATACTTTTCGGTTGAAATAAACAGGCAATTGGCCGTAATAGCGAATGAAGAAGAATAGGCAGTATAGGCAATATTTGCAGAATTTATACTTACATTCAGAGTTGCCGCATCGGTAGAAAAATCAGAATAATAATGGTAATAATTTCTGGCAAGAAAATACTGGTCTTTGTCTCTGACATTTTTTAATCTGCCGAAAGGATCATACTCATATGACGTGGTCACACCGTTTGGATCCGT
>CAIRHQ010000095.1 GCA_903878475.1 uncultured Bacteroidota bacterium
AAGATCATCCTGCCAGATGCTTCCCTTGATATCGGCAGGGGCCCATTTTATAGTATCGGTATTGATGGCCTGCTGAAACCTGAACTCATGTGGTGCACCATAGGTTACCCCGATCATTTTACCCGCCCAGCCTCCGGCGATCTTATCTTTCAAATCATTCAATGAGATCTTTTTTCTGGCTAAGTTGGATTGCGCTTCAACAAATAAGATACTGATCATACATATCAGTAGTAAAAGTGATGGTTTCTTCATGAGCAAAGGTTTAGGGGATAAATATAGGAAAACGTTTCATTCATTTATGGGTTTAAATCGTTTAAGGTTATGACGCTTCCAGAAACAGTATAGATTATAAATTTAAAGCAACTATTAGCCATGAGCTAAAACTATGAACTTGCTGTTACAACGATCTTTCGGGTCGAAGTTCCAACATTCTTATCCTATCTTTGCGCCGACATTTTTATCCTTAAATCTAACCTTTATGAAAAAATTAACCGGCATCTGCATGCTCCTTATCCTAAGTATGCTGTTTTCTTGCAAAAAATCCGACACAACTCCAAACATCACTACGCTAAAAATTGGTGGACTTTATTCCATTACCGGTAGCTGGTCTTCTTTGGGAAAGAACTCACAGGCGGCAATGAATCTTGCATTGGTTGATGTGAACAATTATCTCACCGAACGAGGATCGGAGTTTCGACTTTCTACAGTGGTATTCGATACTCAATTAGATACCAGCTCAGCCAAAAATTCTATGCAACGAGGGTTTAATGACAATGGAATTCGTGTATTCATTGGCCCGCAATCCAGTGCTGAACTCGCTGTTGTTCGACAGTTTGCCAATGACAATAAGATCCTGGTCGTGAGTCAGAGCAGTACCGCTTCAAGCCTTTCTATTCCGGATGACGCAATATTTCGTTTTTGTCCGGGCGATGCCGTAGAAGGTGCTGCCATGAGCAAAAGCATATATGCTGCCGGAAAGAGAATGCTCATCACTATGGCCCGCAATGATGACGGGAATATAGGATTACAGACAAGGGTAAACGCAGCTTTTACTGCACTGGGCGGACAAGTAGATCCTATTAATCCTTATAGCACCAGCATCACCGATTTTTCTGCTTTGATCGCACAACTCCATACCCGTATTCAACAATACACGGCTACCTATGGAGCCAGTGGAGTAGGCGTTTATATTGCCTCATTCGATGAACTAGTTGTCCTATTCCGTCAGGCGATAACTGATCCCGTACTCAGTTCGGTGAACTGGTATGGTGGCGATGGCATGGTACAAAGTGCTGCACTACTAGCCGATGTAAATGCTAGAAATTTTGCGGTAACTACCGGATTCTTTGCGCCTAATTTCGGACTGCCAACAGAAGCACACCCCGATCTGAACAGGATCATCACCGCTATACAATCAGCTACTGGTATTAGTCCTGATGCATATGCACTATCAGTGTATGATGCCATGTGGGTGATCGGCCGTACCATTTCTTCTTATCCGGGAGTGATGGATAATTTTACCCAACTCAAAACCGACTTTAGTCATGAAGCCAACCAATATTTTGGTATCACCGGTGCGGTATTGCTCAATGCAAATGGCGACCGTAATGTAGGTTCATTCGATTATTGGGGTATTGTAAATCAGGGAGGAAATTATAGCTGGAAAGTAACGGGGAAATCGTTGTAGTATTGGTATTTGGATCGTTTAAGGGTTTAAGACGTTTAAGGTTTAAGGTTGAGGCATTTCCATAAATAGTTTAATCATCAATTTAAACCTACTATAAACTTCAATAGATTCGTGAACGAAATACTGGAGAAAGAAATTACTCTTTAGTGTTAGTCTAATAATTCCATTTCATATTCAAATAATAATGCTTCAATTGGGTTGCGACCGAATTGTTGCAACACGGTATTGCATCGATATAATAATGAGGTTGGAATATTTCCCGCATCAGCTCGATACCAAATGCTGAGCAAAAGATTTTGCTGTATACGCGTGAGCGGCTCTTGGAGTTTTATGATCAGTTGATGGATACCCGTTATTTCATCATCGGGAAGATGACTAAACGCGCCATTGGCCAAAAGATCTGCAGTAAGAGAAAGTATGGTTTTGCTTGGATACATCGTAGTAATAATTTTATAGCAGCAAGCTCCATCATGGAGATGAAGAAATTGTGAACTTTATATTATCTAAATGTAACGCAGGCGGGTTGTGGATTGGGTGTGAATAAGCAAGGATGAAGTTGGAGGTTGGAGGTTGGAAGTTGGTCCCCAAAATAGCTGAGTGCATTAAATTGAATGAACCTCCAACCTCCAACTATGAACTATAAACTATGAACTTTTTTTCTGTAAAGATAAATGATCCCCTCCGCCACCAACAAGTTCAACCCCCATCCCAGCCAGGCAATGATACGATAACGATCGAGTGGATGGATATCGGTATAATTGGCCAGCACTACTTTCCAGATGCGTAAGGTAACTGCCGACAGTGTAAGCGCATAACTGCGGATCATCCAGGAACGATGTGCTGTAAAATCTTTCTTTTTCACCTGGTACAAAGCCATGGCCGTAGATCCCATCCATAATACCGACAATAATACAAAGGCTATGCGCGAGCTAATTCCTCCATTGGCATAAAAGCTCATCAGCATACCTGCAGGACCGGTAATCATCAACACATCAATGATATAGATATACCCGAACAAGCGGTGCAATTTCGGTTGCCGACGCAATAGCCTACCCGAAAACTGGGTAAATCCGGCCAGCAATACCAGCATGCTGGTATACACATGAATAAAGAAAGCGATGCGCCAAGAATCAATATGGATATACTCCTGTTTGAGTTGTAAAAACGCAACATCATCCTGTGGTGGAATATAATAAAAGATAATGCGCAACATCAGGAAAGAGAAAAATGCCAGTGCGGCCAACCCAAATAGTTTCGATATGTTTTTGAATGTTGCGGTCAAAACTGTATTTTTCCTAAAACGAAGATCATGAAACAAATCCTGCTACTCCTTAGTTTTTCTTTTTTACTCTTTACCGGCTGTAAACCTAAATCAAAAAACACGGACGAAAAAACTGCCGTAGATAGTCTACTTACCATACCCGGCTATTCAACCCTGATCGGATCCTATGTGGGTGGCTTTGGTAATAATAAGATCACCCTGCTCATCACCCGTGCTGTGGCTGATACCATTGAAGGCCGATCTGTAGTAGGTGGCAACGACCGACCCTTCAGCGGAACGGTTCAATTCAGCAATGGCATCTATACTGCACAGGCCAAAGAACCCGGCGATGATCAGTACGACGGAGCATTCAGTTTTTCTTTCAACAGCAAAGTACCCGATTCCCTCAGCGGATCATGGAAACCCAATAATCCTACTGCGCAGGTGCAATCAAAAGATTTTTCGCTCAAGCGCCGCGCATTTGTTTACCTGGTTGATGTGGGCATGTACCCACAGGCCTCCAAGGTTTTGTTGACAGATGAGGAAGTAGCCAATATGCTGAAAGCCGATCTGCAGATGATGCGCAATGAAATTTTTGCCCGCCACGGTTATTGCTTTAAAAAGAAAGAACTAAGAGAACAGTTTGAAGACAAGGACTGGTACATTCCGCATACGGTAGATGTAAAAACAGATCTTACCGAAATTGAAAAAAAGAATATCGCCCTGATCAAACGCTATGAAAAATATGCAGATGAGTTTGGGGATGATTATGGGAGATAGAAAAGAAGTTGGCAGTTAGCAGTTGCCAGTTGGCAATGCCTTCAATTTGATGGTCTCCTTCGCTAACGAAATCTCAGCTAACTGCTAACTGCTCCCGAAAGCATTCGGGACCAACTTTACTATACCCCAACCTTAAACGACTTAAACCCTTAAACGTCTTAAACGTTTTATACCGCCCCATGACCAACGAACTGCTTACTTTTCAAAAATTTAAAGACCCCGATATCGCCCGCGATATTGCAGAAAAACTGAAACAAGCGGGCATTCTTTATGAGCTTGATGATGATGCTAAATTCTTCGATGCCAGTTTTGCCCATGATCCCATGCAACAAGAAACACGCATCAAGATCAGGTCTTCCGATTTTTTAAAAGCCAATCAGGTACTCGATGATTATTACCGGATGCAGGTTGATCAGATCGGCGCCGATCATTATCTTTTTGCGTTCAGTGATACCGAGTTGATGGATATCCTGAGTAAACCTGATGAATGGGGGCGACTTGATTTTCAGTTGGCACAAAAGATCCTGCACGACCGGGGTTATACAATCGATAATAATACCCTGGAAACATTCCGCGAAAAAAGGATCAATGAACTATCTAAACCCGAACAATCACAGATCTTACTGATCATTACCGGGTATATTTCGGCCTTATTGGGTGGTTTATTCGGACTGGTAGTCGGTTGGATACTGACCCATTCCAAAAGGACCCTGCCCGATGGAAGCCAGGCCTATACGTATAGCCAGGGAGACAGGCTTCATGGTCGTATCATTTCAGGAATCAGTTTACTGGTGATCATCGTGGTATTATTTTTAAAGGTAATCCCACGGTTTTAATCCTGCTCACAAGAGTTATCGGTAACTTTGTAACCACGCATTTAACACATGAAGAAAATTGCCATGATACCGGCGCGCTATGCGGCCACTCGTTTTCCTGCCAAACTAATGCAACAGCTGGGTAATAAAACTGTGATCCGGCATACTTACGACAATACCGTAGCCACGGGCTTATTTGATGAAGTGATGGTGGTTACCGATAGCGAGATCATTTTTAAAGAGATCGTAGATCATGGTGGCCGCGCCATCATGAGTAAGCGCGAACATGAAAGCGGAAGCGATCGTATCGCCGAAGCCATTGAAGATATTGAACTGGATATTGTGGTGAATGTACAAGGCGATGAACCCTTTGTTCAAAAAGAACCCTTGGAAAAACTGCTCCAGGTATTTGATGATGCTTCAGTACAGGTAGCTTCTCTAATGCAGGTATTGAAAGAAGAAAGATTCATTCAGGATCCCAACTATGTAAAAGTTGCGGTAGATAAAAATAATAATGCCCTACTCTTCAGCCGCTCGGCCATTCCCTATCACCGCGATAAAAATACCACTCCGGTTTATTACGAACATATAGGCGTATACGCTTTTCGCAAAAACGCCTTACTGCAATTTACCCGCTGGCCCATGAGTCCGCTAGAAGCCGCAGAAAAAATAGAATGCCTGCGTTACCTCGAGAACGGAGTCCCCTTAAAAATGATCGTGACCGAATATATGGGGATCGAGATCGATACGCCGGAAGATCTGGAGAGAGCGGGGAAACTTTTAAATTATAGTTCATAGTTGCTATAAATTTACGGTCTCCTCACTATAGGAGGCAGAATAATAAAAAAACCTACAGTCATCTTTATCCCGATTGGTAATAGATACACTGAATACGCGGATTGAGGCAGATGACCACAGAACCTTAAACGACTTAAACCCTTAAACGTTTTAAACGATATTCAGTTTCCTCGCTTCGCTCGGAATGACAGGGTATATAATGTAAATGAGTCAGATTTCTCGCTTCGCTCGAAATTGAAGCGTAAATGACGTTGCAGTGAAGGTCTCACATATACCCTTAGACGAATTTCTACATTAGATGAGTGGGTTGCATATTTAGTCGAGCTATAATTCAGCTACCGCCAAATTTTTCTCCTGTCGTGATATTTCTACATAGACGTTGAGATCAGAATTTTTGATTTCAGTTTTAGCGTGTCTTTTTAGATCACAACATTAATATTTACCCTAAAAACAATACACTACCTTTATTTTCAATCATTTCAAAATACGAAACACACGCAAAGTATTAGTCATTTGTATGAATCACATACAAAGACCCAATAAGAGACTGTTTCGTCACCCTACTGCTTAATGCTAAAAATTAGTAAGCGCTTTTATTACTTGATATCCATTGGCCATGGTATATTATTATTCATTTGCCTCTGGCTGTTGAATAATGGTGCATATACCACCGATGCCGATGAGGGTATATTATCTAAGGTGAACAAGCTGGAGAAATCGCTGTTCAACAGCAAACCACACTATGATCACAAGTTTGTGTTCATCAATGTATCGAAAGACCTGAAACTGCAGAGCGACCCCAATGAATACGGCGATATAAGCATCACCGACAGGACCAAACTTGCTCAATTCTTCAAACTACTAGCAGATAATGGCAACCACCATTATTTCGCACTTTGCGATGTTTTTCTGGAATACCCCAGTGATGATGATTCAGCACTTCTTGCAGCAACCAACCGTTGTAATAACCTGCTCTTCCCTTATCATCTTACCCACGATACTGTGCAGCAACCTTTCCTTGCTGTACCCGCTGCTTTGTCGGATTTCATGACCTATACCGGTCGTTTTGCCAAATTCAAACTGCTGTATAAGGATAGCCTTAAAACTACCCCGCTGGTATTGTTGGAAACACTGGACAACAGAGCCTACCCCTCTTCCTTCCTGAATTTTAAATCGATATTTCCGCAATATTATATTATGCCCGATCAGTTGTATAAGAGTAAAGAGTATCCTTACTTTAACCTGGGAGAGTTGTTGATCCTTTCACAAGCCACACCTGGTTTCTACAACCAGTTCCTGAAAAATAATTTCATCGTGATCGGAAATTTTGATACCGATGTGCACAGTTCTATTGTGGGAGATATGCCGGGGCCGCTGATACTGCTGAACAGCTATCTTACTTTACGCAATGGTGCTCACGCCAACTGGTTATGGGCTTTGTTCATGATCTTTGTGATGAGTGTGATCAGTTATCATTTATTCTTCGGGAAAGTAGCAGCACCCGATCTAAAGAAAGGCCCCTGGGTAGCCCTGTTGATGGAAATTTTTGTCAATAATTATATCTCATTTTCAGGGATCTGCCTTTTAATGGTGATCCTTTCTTCATTAGTATTTTCGGTTCAGTTGAATATGGCCTTATTACTAACTTATTTATGTGCTGTGAATTTTTTCATCAACTTTTATCAAAAACATTTTAAGAAACCTCAATGAGAAATTATATACTATCGCTGATATTCCTATGTTGGTCGGCAACCACATTTGCCCAAGACCCCTATTTTGTGACGGTGGTAAAAGGGAGTGTTACTAAAAAAGATGGCACAGCTGTAACCGTGGGTTCTAAACTTGACCTGTTGGATAAGGTGACTTTTGCCACAAAGGAAAGCTTGCTCATACTCCTACACCCCAGCAAGGGAAGGTTGGTTGTTTCAGCAGCCAATGCACAGCCCAACAAAGAAAATAGTTTTACCCTACTGATCAAAGATTTTCTGAAAATGAATGGGCAGCGTATGAGGCTTAGTACAAGAGCAATTAATGAGTGGGCGATGGATCTGGCTAGCTATTTCAGAACAGACCCTTCTATCAATAACAAAATTCTAATCATTGATAGCCTGCAAATACGTTTACCAAGATACATGAACCTGAAGCCGGATAATAATACCTGTTATTTCTTCCTGCAATTACTTTCAAAGGAACCCATCAATCATCGACTGTTCGCAAATGACGAGTATCTGAATATTTCTAGAGAAGATATTGTTTTCAAAGAAAAGCTTTATAGCATTGAAGCGGGCGAACTGAAACTCGGGTTAGTCAATCAGTATACAACGGATAACAACGTAATTAAAAAGATCGCAACCATCAACCCCTCCTTTATTACCCGAGAAACATGTGCCTCGGTGATCAAAGCAGTGAAAAGCGCCATGGGCCATGCAGATGAATCTACGATACTAAAAGAAGTGTATATGCAATTGTACTATACTTATGGAAAACCCGATGAAAATAAAATAGAAGAGATCTTCAATAGTTTAAAATAAAAAAACCATGATTAAAAATTTGCTTTTCCTGATCACAGCTATGTTGTGCTCAATGCTGTTAACCGCGCAACATGCTACTGGCGACAAAACAACGCAGACCGAGTTTAAAAAAGTATTAAGGGCGCCCGATAGGGCTACCCGCGATCTCGCCGAACTTCCTGCTGCCTGGTCATTGAAAAAATATGCCCCCACACCCGGCAATCAGGGTCTGTTCGGTACTTGTGTGGCATGGAGCTCGGCTTATGGGGCCCGTACCATTAGCTATGCCATACATAATAAGCTAAGCGATACCGACGAAATCAATCAACATGTATTTTCACCCGGATACCTATATTATAAAATAAAGCATCCAACTGATGCTGATTGCAGCAAAGGATCCAATATCACCGAAGCGATGCGGGTGATGAGCAAAACAGGCGTGATGCTGAAAAAAGAAGGTCCCACCGATTGCACAGAAACGATCTCGGCAATTACTGAAATATCCAAAGCGGATCCGTATAAGATCAAGGATTATGTTTCAATCAATGATAATTATGGTACCGTTACCAAAGAGGATGTATTAAAAATTAAGAAAAGCCTATCGGAGAACAAGCCGGTAGTGATCAGTTTGAAATGTTACCATTCATTATTCACGCTCCCTGCATCCGGTATTTGGACACCTGCACCCAATGATGTTTTTGAAGGAAACCACGCCCTTTGTGTGGTAGGCTATGATGATGAAAAGAATGGCGGCTCCTTTGAGATCATGAATAGCTGGGGAACCAGTTGGGCCAATATGGGGTTTTTCTGGTTGAGTTATGAGCAGATGATACGTTATGGTAATTATGCGGTAGAGATGATGGACTTTGAAACGGAGAAGCCTAAACTATCTGGCAATTTTGAATTCATCAAACTTGATGAAACAGAAATGCTGGTAGAAAGAAAAAAAGTAAATACCCGCAGCATCATTGTTGAGGATGATGATAAGGCAGATTACAGTTTGTATAAATTCATTGAAACCTATCCAGGCGGTACGGCCTTTAAAATAAAGTTCAGTACCAATGCGCCTTCCTATATCTATGTGTTTGGAGAAGATGATAAGGGAGACCTATCGAGGCTATTTCCTTATTCCCCTGCTGTAAGTGCCGCCGTAAATTCGGCCAATGCCACCTATTATCTTCCTTCCGAGAGCAAACATGCAAGACTGAGTATGGCGCGAGGCAAAGAAAATATCTGTGTGCTGTACAGCAAATCTGAAATTGATTTTGAAGGACTGATGGAATATATCGGTAAATCAAAGAGTTCTATTTATGAAGCGGTGAAAGATAAATTGGGCGACAGGCTGCTTGACCTTAAGAAAGTGAAATTTGAAGATGATAAGATCGCTTTTGAAGCACCTGCAGAGGGTAATACCGTATTGTGTTTTTTTATAGAACTGGAGCATAAATAAAGTAAGAATTGTATAATGAATATTCCTATTTAATAACAATAAAATCATTGAAATGAAAATTCGTCAGATGCTACTGTCCTTTACGTTGGTTTTATTGTCTTGTTCGCTACAGGCACAATCGTATAGGAGTATAATGAAGAACGCAAAGTGCACGGCAGATTACTTAAAAAGGATCAAGCCTTTCCAAAACTCCTTAATAGAATATTCACAAGCCGGAAACACCGAATTATGTATACAGATGCTCACCCAAATGATAGCTGAAGAATGCTGCGGAGACCAGTGTGATATGCTCAAGAGTTCGTTTACCATGAGCCGCGCGAATTTGTATTCCGCCCATGGCCAGGCCGACCTAGCCATAAGGGATCTTAGAGCAGGCATTTTAAAAGCTCCGAACAATGCTTACTACCATACCTGTTTGGGGCAGGCTTATGCCATGGAAGGAGAATTTGATTCAGCGATGGTAGAGTACGATATCAGCATTCAACTAGACCCCAAAGGAATGGGGGCGTTTGCGGGAAGGGGCCAGGTGTTCTCTTATAAAGGTGACTATCCTAACGCTATCAAAGAATTTGAAAAATGTATTTCAGCGCCTTATGGGGAAGGTTATTCACAGGAAATTATATCGCCAATGGTACGCACCTTAAATTTTGAAGGGGCAAAAAAATATATAGATATGTACTTGGCTTCAAAAATTGGTCAAATGGTTTTGGCTAAAGAAAAATACAGCTATTACAAAAGCTTTTTTAAGGCCATTGGCGAATCAATACCCAATAACCGATATGAGGAAGCTTTGAGCCTTCTTGATGCGGTATTGAAATCGTATAGTTCCAATATCACCGAAACAGAAAAGACGGTTATGTTTTTCAAGTCTTTTTATACCACCGTCCTATCCATAAAGGGTTACTGTTTTGTAAAGCTGAATAGGCTGGATGAAGCCACTGTTGTATATGAACAAGCGCTCGTGATCAATCCTATGCAATCCGACGTTAAAGATGCGCTTGCCAGTTTAGGCAAGAAGAAACAGGTATATGTACAAACGGATAAAACTCCACCGTTAATAGAACTGATCAGTCCGGCCCCCTCCAGAAGCTTCGAGATTGAAGCAGATATTACTGCCACTCAGATCACGGGCAGGGTAAAGGATGAATCGGGGATTGCCAATGTAAAAATCAATGGAAAAGATATTGGCAAGATTGAAGAGGATGGATTGTTCATCAGTAAACTTACTTTAAAACCCGGGGTGAATACCATTCTCATTAGCGCAACAGATAATAATGGAAATACAGCTTCAAAGACATTTACGATCAATGGCACTGCCATGGTGAAAAGGACTGAGGTAGAAATACCGATTTTACTAGATGCCGCGCCTAAATATTACGCCATACTCATTGCAGAAAATAATTATTCCGATCGATCAATTCCCAGCCTTCAAAATCCGGTAAAGGATGCAAGAGAACTGAAGCGTATCCTGGAATCCCAATACACATTCAATAAGGAGGATATCGACACTTTGTATAATCGCAGTCGCGAAGAAATCATGGAGCGCATCGTGCATCGCTGCAACACCCTAACTGAAAATGATAATCTGGTGATCTTTTATGCAGGGCATGGTACAGCAGAGAAGGATAAGTTTGGAGATGTGGATGGCTATTGGATACCCATATCGGCAAAGCGAGGGGTTACTTCAAGTTATATATCGGCCAGCGATATAAATATTTCGTTGAAACGCAGCAGTGCAAAACATATCCTGATCATCGCCGATGCTTGTTTCAGTGGAGCTTTTACCCGGCAATTACCTGGCGATGCGGGTAAGGCTATTCAAAAACAATATCAAGTGGCGAGCCGAAAAGTAATGGCCAGTGGTAACCTTGAACCCGTCCCCGATAATAGCAAGTTCCTGTTCTACCTGAAAAAGAATTTACAGGGTAATACCGAAAAATACATGAGTGCTAAGAAGCTGTTCGATAGTTTCTACGATGCTATACTCAACAACTCTGATAACCTTCCACAATATGCAGCAATAAAAAATGTGGGTGATGAGGGTGGAGAATTTGTTTTTATTAAAAAGTAACGGTAGCTGGTGAGGAGACTATAGAAATTCAAACAGCACTACAATCCCAATATTCATCGGGGTTGTAGTGCTGTTAAAAAATATTAGCGTCCACAGAACCTTAAACGTTTTAAACGTTATAATGGATACACGGATTGAGGCGGATCGGGCTTCACACAACTTCTACTTCGAGCGAAGCGAGAAGTCTGTTTGCTTTACTAAAAGTTCACTGTCATTCCGAGCACAGCGAGGAAGCTGAAATTTGTAATACCAATATGCTATAAAATAGACCGCACAGTAGTCTTCGGTGAGTGAAGAAATCTTCACTATATATCAGTTTCCTCGCTGTGCTCGGAATGACAGGGTATATGATATAAATGATTCAGATTTCTCGCTTCGCTCGAAATTGAAGCGTAGGGTAGATTCCAAGCAAAACGAGGAAACTTGAAAGTGATGGATTCACGGAATACACGGATTGGGGCGGATGGGCAAGGAACCTTAAACGACTTAAACCCTTTTTTTCCAGCAACGTCTCTCTGCTGATTTGTGCGTTGGCCGAGGACGTTGCGTATAACTTGACGCAACGTCCCTTGCAGGAGACGTTGCTGGGAAGGAAACGTTATAATAGATACACGGATGACACGAATTGAGACGGATGGCCACTGATATCCGGATGTCCACGGGATTGTTGTAATGGTAAAAACCATTTTGGCTCACACAACCTTAACCCTTAAACTTTAAACCTTAAACCTCTTCCCCCCAACCCTTAAACGAATTAAACCCTTAAACGCTTTAAACGATGAGACTAATGCCCATACGTGCTTCGAGTATAGGTAGTAACATCATGGCTAACATCTTTGTGGGTGAGCACTAAATTATTTTCATCAAGCTTTTCAACAGTGTACAATAGCACGGCTGATCTGTAATCTGTTAATTTAATCTGGAGCCATGTTTCCCGGGCCAGAAAATCCCAGCTGCCTACTACTCTACGTTGCGGGTCGGCAGGATTACAGATTATGGCTCCCTGATCACTCCCAAAATCAAAATTTTTGCTGTAAAAAAAATAATCGTCGTTATTGCATTCGGGATTCGGGCGAGGAATCAATTCTTCCCATGGCCCCGAACCGGTTTTATACTCTGTTTTCTTGAGCTTCCATCCGACCCTTGTGAGTAGCCCTGATTTTGTTGGCTCAACAGTAACCGTATAGGATATCCCTCCTTTTTCTGCGCCCGGCCTATCAGATCCCCAGTACGTATAGTGTTGGGTAAACGATTTACTGGTACTGTATGGCTGCCTTATCTTATTTAAATCACCCTTCACGGTAACCTCATCATCCCCACCGCCACAAATGGCATCGTCCTCGTCCCATATTTCTATAAGTGTATTGACTGTATCCAAATCAACCATTACAGAGAATTGCCAATTGAGACCGCGTAGGTCATTCCCCTCCCGTACCGGAAATGTTTTAAGCTGATGCCCAATATATACTTTGGCATAAAAATCCATTTTTCCATTGCAGGCATCTGAAGAACGCGCTATCAAACTATTAATGGTGATGGTAACCTTTGCCTGTTGTGCATTAGAGATAAAGGAGAAAAAAAGCAGGGAAATGGCGAAAAGTATACCTGCTGCGATATTTTTTTTCATGATGATTGGTTTTAGCATGTTAGTGGTAACCCAATGTAGTTAATATTTTAACATGAAAGTTTTTGGGGGGAATGGGCACTGAACCTTAAACGTTTTAAACCCTTAAACGTTTTAAACGATATCTAAGCGATTGGGATGCTTCTCCCGATAGCCATCGGGATCAGCATGACGTTAAAGCTTGTGTGCTCATCGCTAAATCCGGATACAATCAAGCTGAACAAAAAGCCACAAGTTATCTCTTGATGATTCTTGTATAAATGTGGGTGGGCTTGGGGACTTTTGCGCCAGTGAATTGTTGCCAAGAAGGAAGGTCAATCATCATTATCATCATAGAGAAGTTCAATTTTTGAATTGCCCTGATTTTTATATCCCATTTTTTCCAAAGTTCCCGTAAGCATAAGCTTGATTGCTTTTTTACCCATTGTAGTTTTAAAGTATTTTTCTCTTTTGCGTGCATCATCTTCAAAAAGATAATATTCACAAAATATCAATACAAGCGGTCTCTGTATGCTGTACTTTTAGATCCGCCAGAATTATGTGTTTCAATTCTTTTTTCAAGATTTGCTGAGAAGCCTATATAAAGCAAATGATCTTTTTCGCTGAATAGTATATACACGCAATATGGTAGCGCCATTTTCATTAGACATACGGTTATTGAAGATACAACAAGAAGAGAAGTATTTAAATATTGCCCCAAAGCAGACTTCGTTCCTCAGTCGCTTCGGGACACCATAAAGCGAAAAAGCCATAAAAAAAGCCCGATGCAAAAGAGTTTGCGTCAGGCTTTTTCTGCTTTATGGTGGTGTGGGGCGGGATTGAACCGCCGACACAAGGATTTTCAGTCCTTTGCTCTACCAACTGAGCTACCGCACCATATTAATAACTATTCATTTATTACTCCAATCCCGATATAGTGCCTCATCGGGACCTTGTTTTTCTAGCCTTCCTTCGTCAGGTTGAAAAACTACGGCTGAGCTACCGCACCATTCAATTTAGGGGGGCAAAAATAAGGAAAATAGCGGGGGGAAAAAATAAAATATCGGAAAGTTGAGAGGGGGAATTGTTGAATCGTTTATTACGATACCAAAGAAGAGCTGGGGCTTATTTAAAAACCTGCTTGATTAGGTTGAGGAAAGAGGGGTTGATGAAAGAAGGGTTGAATCGTTGGTAAAAGAAGGGTTGAATCGTTGAATCGTTGAACCGGTGAATCGCTAGGCTACGTTTATAGCGTTAAATTTGATAAAATTTGAATCAATTTTAGGCTGAAACCGCCTGTTTAATGGGATTAAATTTACAAGACCCGTTTCCACAGGGGCTTCTAAACGGTTCAACGATTCAACGATTCAACCCTTCAACGATTCAACCCTTCAACCCTTCAACCCTTCAACCCCTAATTCCCATACTCACACAAAAACTTTATCCGCATCAACTTCAACTGCTCCCAGTTAAAATTACTATCGGCAAGTTCTTCCTGAGCTATTTGTAATGAAGAGGTTTCGCAGTTCTTGAAATAATCCATGATCTCGTCTTGCTCATATTCATCTACCATTTCATCAATGGCATAATCCAGGTTAAGCTTGGTGCCGCTGGCTACAATGGTTTCCATTTCTTCCAGCAACTCATCGATCCGCAGATCGCGGGTCTTGGCTACAGTTTCGAGTGGGATTTTTTTATCTACATTTTGAATGATAAAGATCTTATTGTTGTTGCGGTTCACCACACTCTTCATCACAAAATCATCAGGTCGCTCAATATCATTTTCTTCTACATATCGGCTAATCACCTCTATAAAAGGTTTGCCATAACGCATGGCCTTTCCCTTGCTTACGCCGCTGATCTTTTCCAGCTCGGCCATCGAAGTGGGGAACATGGTGGCCATATCTTCTAAACTGCTTTCTAAAAAAATAACAAAGGGTGGAAGATTTTTTTCCTTGGCTACTGTTTTACGCAGGTCTTTCAACATCAATACCAGCTTCTCATCCGATGATGATGTTCCGCCTCCGCCCTGCTCGGCTTCCTCATCATCTGCATTGGCTTCTTCAAATAAATTATTCAACACAATCGTAAACGATGTCGGCTTCTTTAAAAACGCAGTTCCTTTTTTGGTGATCTTCAGCAATCCATATTCTTCAATATCTTTTTCAATGAATCCGGCCAGCAACATTTGTCTGATCAGGCTATTCCAGAAATGTGGTTCCTTATCATTGCCGCTGGCAAATACATCCAACTCTTCGTGCCGGTACATCTTCACTTGTGGGGTGGCTTTACCAGCCAATATCAACATGGTATACTCCACCGGAAAACGTTCACCCAATGCCTTGATGATCTTTAATACGATCGCAGCATCTGCCTTGGCTTCTATTTTTTCTTTGGGATGCAAACAATTATCGCAATGCCCGCAACTCTTGCTATCATTATATTCTTCGCCAAAATAATGCAGCAAGATCTTTCTTCTGCATACCCCACTTTCGGCATAGCCAACCGTTTCATTGATGAGCTGTGCGCCTACTTCTCGTTCACTCAATGGCTTATCGCGCATCAGGTGTTCCAGCTTGGCCACATCCTTATGCGAGTAGTACAGTATACATTTTCCTTCCAGTCCGTCCCTGCCACCACGACCGGTTTCCTGATAATAATTTTCGATCGACTTAGGAATATTATAATGGATCACGAAACGGATATCGGGTTTATCAATGCCCATACCGAAGGCAATGGTAGCCACGATCACATCCACATCTTCATTCAAAAACTGATCCTGCCGCTCGGAGCGTAATTTACTATCCAGTCCGGCATGATACGCCACCGCTTTAATACCATTCGCCATCAGCATCTTGGCCAGCTCTTCGGTGGTCTTGCGGTTGAGGGTATAAATGATACCGCTCTTATGCTTATGCTGCTGAATAAATCGAACAATGCTTTTATTGGTTTGTTCCAGGTTGATCTTGGGCTGGATCTCGTAATACAAATTGGGTCGGTTGAACGAAGAGATGAATATCTGCGGATCACGCAGTCCCAGGTTCTTTACAATATCACTTTGTACTTTGGGTGTAGCCGTTGCCGTTAGTGCTATCACGGGGATCTTCTCGTTGATCATGTCCATCATCTCCCTTAGCCTGCGGTACTCGGGCCTAAAATCATGTCCCCACTCCGAAATACAATGTGCTTCATCCACCGCAAAAAAGGAAATGGTAAGGTCTTTGAAGAAATTGATATTCTCTTCCTTGGTCATGGTTTCGGGAGCCACATACAACATCTTGGTCTTGCCCGAGACCAGGTCTTCTTTTACGATCTTCTGCTGCCCTTTATTGAGGGTGCTGTTCAGAAAATGAGCCACATTGTCCTTGCTGCTATAACTGCGTACCAGGTCAACCTGATTTTTCATCAGGGCGATCAGGGGCGATACAATAATGGCCACACCTTCGCTGATGATGGCGGGTAATTGATAACAGAGGCTTTTTCCACCTCCGGTGGGCATGATCACAAAAGTATCCTTGCCCGATAAAAGGGATTGGATAATTGCTTCCTGTGGACCTTTGAAACCGTCGAACCCAAATTGATATTGAAGCTGAGCGGCGAGCTCAGTCCCGTTTTTTAAAGCAGGCGCTTTTTCACCGGATGATTTCACCGGTTTTTTGCTTGATTTTGTTTTGCTGGTAGCCATATGTTTCTCTTCTCTGAACCAGGTGAAAATCAGTTGGCGGTTAGCAGTTAGCAGTTGGCAATCCAAATAATTCATGGATCCTGCAAATAACTCAACGATTACACTGGTTGTTCACCAATCATTTAAATTAATCAATAACCGGCAGTTTACAAAGGCTTTTCTAAGAAATAAACGATTATTATGAAGGGTGGTATCGATAATTGCCGAACTTTGCGAAATCATTGAATTAAAGTAGGTTTGCGCCATTAATGAATAACAACATGATCATACCCGCAGCACTCCGTACCATTGAGTTGGAATTGGCGGCTGTAGCCGGTCTTAAGGCCTTTATCAATGCCGATTTTGTGAAAGCGGTAGAAACCATTGCCCTTAG
>CAIRHQ010000096.1 GCA_903878475.1 uncultured Bacteroidota bacterium
AAAACAACCCAATAAACTTCTTAATTCCAGATCATTCTTTCCGCTCCTGCTTTCCTTCATTTCATCCAATACGGTATTATTGATATTCAAGGCTTCTAGCTGATGCTGCGCATAAAATGCTTCTTCTACATTATGTCCCCAAACCCTGTCTCCGGTGAATGTCTCTGCACCGGCAATGATCCTGAGTAAAGTGGATTTACCCTTGCCATTGGCACCGATCAGGGCGATCTTATCACCTCGGTCGATCTCAGCTCCGGTATTCTCAATGATCTTCAGTGCGCCAAAACTTTTAGATACATGTTTAAGCGTACAGAGTATTCGTCCGGGTTGTTTATCCACCGAAAAATTGATACGCATATTTGGCCGCTCCAATTCCACATCCTCAATCCGGTCTAGTTTGTCGAGCCTTTTTACAATACTCTGTGCGGCTGCAGCCTTGCTGGCCTTTGCTTTAAAACGTTCTACAAATTTTTCCTGCTGCCTGATATAATCCTGCTGGTTATCGAATGCCTTCTTTTGAATATCTATTCGTTGTGCCTTTTCTACTTCATAAAATGAATAGTTACCCGTATAAAAGTTAAGCTGCTGCTGATAAAGCTCAACAACTTTTGTAACCATGCGGTCGAGGAAATAACGGTCATGACTAACAATTACTACTGCCCCTGGATAATGTTGGAGGTATTTTTCAAGCCATTCGATACTGGGAAGATCCAGGTGATTGGTAGGCTCATCCAATAATAGTACATCGGGATGCATCAATATCATCTTGGCCAGTAATACCCTCATCCGCCATCCTCCACTGAATTGTTTATAGGGCTTTTGCAGATCCGCATTGGCAAATCCAAGTCCCTGCAGGATCTCTTCTGTTTTGTGATGAATACTATAACCGCCCAATACTTCCAGTTCATGTAAGCGATCGGCGTAGTCGTGGGCCAGACTTTCATCGCCTGTACGTTCCAGTTCTTTTCCAATCTGCTCAATCTCTTTTTCCAGTTGCTTTATCCGCTCAAATGCGCCCATGGCTACTTCCAGAATGGAATCTTCAGTATCAAAGCTCAACAGGTCCTGGTGTAAAAACCCAATGGTGGTTTCCCTTCCTTTCTCCACCGTTCCCTTATTGGGCATGTATTGCCCGGTCAACACTTTCAATAATGTTGATTTGCCCGTTCCATTATAGCCGATCAATCCGATGCGTTCATTGGGCTGAATATGCCATGTGGCATCTTCTACGATCGTTCTTGCCCCAAATTCAAATGTAACATTCTGTAATCCTAATAACATGGTAGTATTGTTCTATGCGATTTATGTGTGGGCGCAAAATTACTGATTAAAGCAGGTTTAATTGCATTTAGTATTGTATTCGTTAAAATTCTTGAACCAAAGAAGGAATTTATTGTTTCAGTAGTTAGCTTTGCAGAAATTTAGCATATGAAAAAGATATTTTTGATCCTGATATTGCTCTTGATTGCCGGAGCCGGCATTTATTGGTTCATTTTTCGTAAAAATGGAAATGGAGAGGAAGGGCCAAAACAACAGCCCATTGCTTTAAAAAAGCACTCTGGTAAATTCAATACAGAGGTTGATAGCCTCATGTCTTCCTATTTTGCGCTGAAATCAGCTTTTGTAGAAGCAGATACGGTGCTGATCAAGAAGAATTGTCATCATTTCCTTCAGATGCTCGACAGTATTCCGGTTGCTGACCTGAAAAATGATACAGCCACCATCATCGAAACGGTACAAACCACCATCAATGATATCAGGTCCAATGCAATATCCTTGCTTAAACAAACTGATATTACTGAAATGCGGCAGGATTTTAGGATGGTTTCAGAAATGATGTATCCGGCTTTTTTTAAAGCCATCAATTATAATGGCCAAAAATTGTACTGGCAAAACTGTCCAATGGCATTTGGAGAAGGGAAAGAAGGGAACTGGATCAGTAATACAGAAGACATTGAAAACCCATACCTCGGAAAAAAACATCCCGAATTTAAAGCCACCATGCTGCATTGCGGAGAGATCAAAGACTCCATTGTAGCGCAATAATTTTTAGTAAGACAAAGTTCCCACCCCATTGGTTATGAAATTGATCCTTTATCTTTTGTTTTTCATGGTTTGTCCACTGTTGATGACAGCACAAATAAAACCTGTGGCCATTGAAAAACGACATACCCTCAGTGGGTTCATCAAAGATTCGTTGAACGGTGAAACATTGATCGGTGCCACGCTTTCCATCAAAGGACAAACAAAAGGTATCAGCAGCAACCGGTTTGGTTTTTATTCCATCACCCTGGAAGAAGGGCTGTATGACATGATCTGTTCTTATGTAGGATACGAATCAAAAATTGTAACGATCAACCTGGACAAAGATCGGCAATTTAATTTTGATGTGATGCCGCGGATCAAATTATCAGAGGCAGTAGTAGTGAGTACCCGTAAGCGTGATGCCAATGTAAAGAATGCACAAATGGGAAAGATCGATCTGCAAATTGAACAGATCAAATCCGTTCCTGCATTTCTTGGTGAGGTTGATCTGTTGAAAACGATCCAGCTACTTCCCGGTGTACGCAATGCAGGTGAGGGGAGTGCTGGTATTTATGTGAGGGGAGGAGGGCCCGATCAGAACTTAATTTTACTGGATGATGCACCAGTTTATAATACGGGTCATCTGTTTGGCTTTTTTTCCATCTTCAATTCAGACGCGATTAAAAATGTATCACTGATCAAAGGCGGGATGCCGGCTCAGTACGGTGGCCGTTTATCCAGTGTGCTGGATATCTCCATGAAAGAAGGTAATAATCAGAAACTACAGATCGATGGTGGAATTGGATTGATCGCATCAAGATTTTCCATCCAGGGTCCACTCAAAAAAAATAAAGCATCCTTTATCCTTTCAGCAAGAAGAACCTATGTAGATGCGCTGGCCAAACCCTTTATTAAAAAGACCAGCCAGTTTTATGGGTCGGGTTATTATTTCTACGACCTTAATGCCAAAATGAATTATAAATTCACTGAAAAGGATAGGCTCTATTTAAGTGGATATTTTGGACGAGATGTTTTCGATTTTGTAAACGGCAGACAAAGCCTGAAGGTCAATATCCCCTGGGGTAATGCTACTGGTACACTTCGATGGAACCATGTGTTCAATAATAAATTGTTTGGCAACACTACTGCTGTGTACAATGATTATAATTTCTCTTTCAAGGCAGCGCAGAATAATTTTGAAGTGAAATTAGCTTCCGGTATACGTGACCTTAGCATCAAGCAAGACTTTGACCTATACCCCTTCACCGGGCATAAGATCAAATTTGGTGGCATTTATACCCGCCATCGTTTCACACCTTCGGTGGTGAGCGGAAAACAAGATTCCGTGGTATTCAATCCTGATAATGCACAGATCAAATTTGCCCGGGAAGCAGCCGTATATGTGCAAGACGACTGGGAGATCAGTGATAAAGTAAAGGTAAATGCGGGTATCCGGTATAGTTGGTTTCAACAAACCGGTCCGTACAAGATCTATAAAACAGATGACAATGGAAACAGGATCGATAGCACGGTGTTTAAAAAAGGTGCGGGTGTGGAAAGTTATGGTGGACTGGAACCACGGTTAACCGTACGGTACGCCATCAATGATGAAACCTCCATCAAAGCTTCGGTTACCCGTAACCTGCAGTATATTCATCTCGTGAGTAATGCTGGTACTACTTTGCCAACGGATATCTGGGTACCCAGTACCTATAAAGTAAAGCCCCAGATCAGCTGGCAATATGCCGGCGGACTCTTCAAGAATTTCAAGAACAATATGTATGAAACCTCGTTGGAACTGTATTATAAAAAGATGCAGAACCAGATCGAATATAAAGAAGGCTATACCCCCAATACCCTTGATGATACAGAGAATTCATTCGTATTTGGTGAAGGGTGGAGCTATGGCAGTGAATTGTTCATCAACAAAACCAAGGGCCGGCTTACCGGCTGGATAGGATATACGTTAAGCTGGACCTGGAGAAAATTTCCGGCACTTAATTTTGGAGAGAAATATCCTGCCAAATATGATCGCCGGCATGACCTTAGTGTAGTGGCCATGTACGAACTCAATAAGAAATGGAAACTATCTGCTTCATTTGTTTACGGCAGCGGAAATGCAGCTACCCTGCCACAGCGGTTTTATATTATTGGAGGCGTACTCACGCAAGAGTATAGTCGCATTAACGAATACCGTCTGCCTGCCTATCACCGGCTTGATCTGTCGGCCATATTAACACCGCGTAAAAGCGACCGGCATAAATGGAAGAGTGAATGGGTATTCAGTATTTATAATACCTATAGCAGGCAGAATCCTTATTTCATTTATTTTGATCAGACCGGAAGTCCGTACAACGGCACCCTGCAAGTACAAGCCAAACAGGTTTCTTTATTCCCGATCATTCCTGCCGTAACCTGGAATTTTAAATTCTAAGCAAAAAAAATGCATCCTGGTTGGGATGCAGATTATTATCTAAAGGGGTTAGTCTTATTTTACAAAGGTCTGATAATTTTCAACGATAGCTCCTGGAAACGCCGGATCAGTGGTAGTGGTCATTACGGTAAATAACACATCCGTCATCGTTAGTATCTTCCACCTGTACACTTTACTGGTTACATTCGAGATAACTGAATCTGTGCCTACGAATTGATAGGTTCCCAGATCAGATGTATTCTTGTTGAACCGGTATTCAAAAGCATTGCCCACATCAAATTTTACAAAATTTTCGGGCATGGGGGTTTGAGGAATGATGGTATCCTTGAAAAATGTGCCACTGTAATAGATCCTGAGTTGTACCCGGTTGATATTCCATTTGCCTACCACCAATTGTTCTCTGGGAGTATTGGAGGTATCCTTTCCTTTTGAACAGGAAACGCTGAAAACAATGATTGAAAAAAGCAAAGCAATGGCATATGCACCGGTAAAATTGGCTTTCATGCAGAATGATATTGGTTCTGCTAAAAACGCATTTATTCAGGATTTATTGCCCTGATTTTGGCTTATGAATGAACCTGATCACGCCACTTTTCTGAAGGTCGGATGCTATCCTTACCTCATAACGATTATCCCCATCGGTAACCACCATCAGGGCAGTATTGGGAGGGATCTCACCCAGGTTCTCGGCATACATAACAAGTTCATTCAGGTCCTTGCTGTCGTCTGATCGCAGGGTTAGGGTAATGGCCTTGTCACTCAATCGTTTATGTTGCAATAACAATCGGCCATTATAAAACAGGGAAATACTATCACCATCAATATCACCATTATCGTATAGGTCTACCCGAAATGTAGCATTTTCAATTTCAATCGTTTTCAGCAGGGTATTATTTCTTTTCTCAAAAAACTTATCAAGATTAGGTTTTTGAACGATATCCTCTGGTTTAGTGAATACAGGTTCTGGTAATTTATTTTCAGTTATAGGGTTCAGCTTAACAATTGGAGGCGGTATTATCGGTTTGGGTTTGGCTTTGGTGACCGGAGGATTGATAGTTTTTGGCTTTACAACAACCGGAGGCGTAATTCGTGAAGGTAATTTAGGTACTGATGGCTTGGCCTTGATCACAGGCGTTTTCGCCACTGCAGAATTTTTTTGAAGAACCCGCCTGATGAGGGTGGTGCTTCCATATCCGCAATCGCCTTGTTGGTTGGGTGCTGGATACCAGTTGCCATCCAGGCTTTGCTCTTCAGCACCCGCATTATAGGTAAGCTTATGAATCTGGAAACAATTATGAATGGAACTAGGTACATTCGTTTTGGTACGCTCCACTTCAGTGAATTCTATTGTATTGGCATTTTTATCAAATTTCCCTTCAAGTTTGCAAATGGTATAATAGCGCTTTGCCCCTTCATTAAAATAGGTATAGGAATATCCGGTTACCAGTTTCCCTCTGCATTCAATTTCAATCACATAATCGCAACGATTACCACCCCATCCGGCAAAAGATGAACTATTATCGGTGAATTGCCCTTTCCATTGTCCGCTGAAATTCTGGCCCAAAGCCTGAATACTGACCAGCCATAAGAAAAATAAGATGAATTTAAATTTCATATCGAAACAAAAAACTTTTGTGATTTTTATAAAATCTGAAGGCTTCAGAATCAAGACAAAGATATTTTAGATAAATTTTTCCATAGCTAATACTTCGTTAAATTTGCATACTTCCTGATAAAGCAGCAGACAGGCTTTAAATACAGGTTGATTAAAGATATGATAAAGATAACATTGCCCGATGGCGCGGTACGGGAATATGAAAAGGGTGTATCTGCACTGGGGGTTGCCAAATCGATTAGTGAGGGATTGGCCAGAAAGGTATTGGCGGCCAGTATTAATGGTCAGGTTTGGGATGCCACCCGACCCATAGAAGAGGATGCTTCCCTGAAATTATTGACCTGGGATGATGGCGACGGGAAATCAACTTTTTGGCATAGCTCGGCACATCTCATGGCCGAAGCTGTTGAAACTGCTTTTCCCGGCGTTAAGTTCTGGGTGGGTCCTGCGATTGACAAAGGATTCTATTATGATATGGACTTAGGTGATCGCAAGCTAACAGAAGAAGACCTGGTTGTGCTGGAAAAGAAAATGAATGAACTGGCGAAACAATCGAACCCCTATATCCGTAAATCAATCAGCAAGGCCGATGCCCTTCAATATTTTGTTGAAAAATCTGATGAATATAAACTTGATCTGTTACAAAATCTGGAAGACGGAACCATTACTTTTTATACGCAAGGCGGATTTACTGATCTCTGTCGTGGACCGCATATTCCAAATACAGGATTTATCAAGGCCATCAAACTTACCAGTATCGCGGGTGCTTACTGGAAAGGGGATGAGAAGAATAAACAGCTGACACGCGTGTATGGCGTTACTTTTCCCAACCAGAAAGAACTGGATGAATACCTGCTGATGTTGGAAGAAGCCAAGAAAAGGGATCACCGTAAACTGGGAAAAGAACTGGGTATCTATACCATGAGTGATGATGTGGGACAGGGTTTGCCCCTATGGATGCCGAATGGTACAATCATTATTGAAGAACTTGAAAGGCTTGCTAAGACAACTGAAACAGCTGCAGGTTATAAGCGTGTGGTAACACCGCATATTGCAAAAGAAAATCTGTATTTGACCAGCGGTCACCTGCCTTATTATGCAGATAGTATGTTCCCTCCGATGGAAATGGATGGAGAAAAATATTATCTGAGGGCGATGAACTGTCCGCATCACCATAAGATCTTTGATGCCGAACCAAAAAGTTATAAAGACCTTCCTTATCGAATTGCTGAGTATGGTACCTGTTACCGTTATGAGCAAAGCGGGGAGTTATTCGGACTGATGCGCGTTCGTTGTCTGCACATGAATGATGCACATATTTATTGTAACCGCGAACAGTTCTTTAGCGAATTCAAAGCGGTGAATGATCTGTACATTAAATATTTTAAGATCTTCGGAGTAGAAAAATATGTGATGCGTTTATCGCTGCACAATCCTGAAAAGCTTGGGAAGAAATATGTGAATGAACCTGAACTGTGGAAAGAGACTGAGGATATGGTACGTAAAGTGCTGGTGGAAACAGGAACACCATTCATCGAAGTGCAGGATGAAGCAGCGTTCTATGGCCCAAAGATCGACGTGCAGATATGGAGTGCTATTGGCCGTGAATTTACCCTGGCAACCAATCAGGTTGATTTTGCCCAGGGCCAAAGCTTCAACCTTAGTTTTACCAATAAGGATAACCACCCCGAAGTACCCCTGATCATTCACCGTGCGCCATTGGGGACCCATGAAAGATTCATTGGATTTTTGTTGGAACATTATGCCGGAAAATTCCCGGTATGGTTGGCACCTTTGCAGGTTAAGATATTACCCATCAGCGATAAGTTCATGGATTATGCAAATACTATTTTGCAAACGCTGAAAAAAGCAGATATTCGT
>CAIRHQ010000097.1 GCA_903878475.1 uncultured Bacteroidota bacterium
AAGGTATTTCATTATAGCAATGCCGGATTGCAGATAGCCGCTGCCGTTATTGAAAAGATCAGCGGCAAGGATTTTGAAACGCTTTTTGCGGAAAGGATCGCGCGGCCATGCGGAATGCTTCATACAGATTTCGGACATGCGAAACCTGCCTTACCTGCGGGTGGGGCTTGGAGTACCGCGGATGATTATATTAAATTCCTTTCCATGATCTTGAATGAGGGACAGATCAATGGGAGGCAGGTACTCAGTAAAAAAGCGATCACGGAAATGCAGCAGAACAGGATCGCCAAAGATGCAACCATCGGCTACTCTCCTGCCGAAGCGGGCAACTGGGGATATGGTTTTGGAGAATGGATCATGGACGGCAGTTCGGTGAACCAACGATCAAATGCAGTAAGCAGTCCCGGTTTATTCGGCAGTTTCCCCTGGATCAACCTATCCCAACATTATGCAGGCTTTCTACTCACCTTCAACCTACAGAGCAAAGGAAGAAATGATCGCTATACCTCCCTGAAAAAAATATGTGATGCAGCCCTTAACGCAGGTTCAAAATAAATTGAAGAGTTTTTTTGAATTGATCTAATTTCGCGTTGAATTTTAAACAATTCATTTAGTATGAAAATCAACCTCATAAAAAAATCAATTGGATCTGCTGTATTGTGCCTGATGATCATATCTGTTGCTGCGCAGGAAAAGAAAAAATTATTCAGTGGCATGTATCTGCAATGGGGATACAACAAGGAATGGTATACAAAAAGCACCATTCATTTTAAAGGGGCGGTAAATGGCATCCCTCATGATTTTGTAATCTACCATGCCAAGGCACACGACCGGAATGATATGGATGGAATTTATAAAAAACCCATTGAGATCAGTGTTCCTCAATATAATTATCGCGTCGGATTTTATTTGAATGCCAGTCATACCAAGGCCCTTGAAATAAATTTCGACCACACCAAATACATTGTATACGACAACCAATTGTTGCATGCAAAAGGATTTATTGGCAATAATGCTTTCGATACCGACACAGCTTTTACAGCCAGTCAAATGCATTTTGAACATACCAATGGAGCCAATTTTTATCACATTAATTATGTTAGGCAGTATAACCTGAAAAGCAGAAAGAACCGTAGTTTCATTACTGCCTTGTGGAAAGCAGGTGCCGGTATCCTGATCCCTAAGACAGATGTAACGCTTTTCGGAAAAAGACTTGATAACCGTTTCCATATTGCAGGCTACTGTGTAGGCGGAGAAGGTGGTGCCAGGATCTATCTATCTAAACATTTCTTCTTTGAAGGAACTGCAAAAACAGGTTTTGTGGATTATGCCAATGCCCTCACGGTAGATGGCGGTTCGGCTAAACATCATTTTGGATATTTTGAAGTGATTGGACTGGTGGGCTACGACATAAAATTCTAACCCCCGCATATATTTATAAAAGCCCCGCTGTAAATAGCAGGGCTTTTGTATTTTTATGATCGCCTACTCATGCATCAACCCGAAAAAAATACTGCATTCATTAAAACTACAGCTGCTCGCTTGGGATTCGATTATTGTGGGATCGCACAGGCAGTTCCATTGGATGAAGATGCCAGACGACTCGAAGCATGGCTTAACAAAGGCATGCAGGCCAGTATGCAGTACATGGAGAATCATTTTGAACTAAGGGTTGATCCAACCAAGCTGGTACCAGGAGCAAGATCGGTCATTACGCTGCTGATGAATTATTTTCCGGAACAGCATCAAACTGCAGATACACCCAAAATTTCCAAATATGCCTATGGCGAAGATTACCATCAGATCATTCAATTGAAATTGAAGAACCTGTTACAGGAGATAAGGGAAAATATTGGAGCAGTAAATGGTCGGGGGTTTGTAGACAGTGCGCCCGTATTG
>CAIRHQ010000098.1 GCA_903878475.1 uncultured Bacteroidota bacterium
CGTAGGCGATCCATATACCTGCTTCCCCAGTTTTAAACCTGCCTGTACCACCGGATGTTGCGGGTCAATGCTGGAAGATCTTAAGCGTGTACTCCTTGGCGTTATTTCGGCGTCAACAGCTTCCCGGATGATGCCCAGCAGCTCTTCATGCGTGTACAATTCATTGAGGCGGATATCCACTACAAAATGACAACTGGCAGGCACTACATTATGCAGTTTGTTTTCAGTTTCTATTACCGTTACATTCATATGCACCTCACCAAGCAAGGGAGATGTTCTTTCAAATCGAAAAGTATTGAACCATTGAATGGCATCTATGGCTTTCTTGATTGCATTTACTCCTTCATTACGGGCAGCATGTCCGGCCTTTCCGGAAACCACACAATCGATCACCAGCAAGCCTTTCTCGGCAATGGCCAATTGCGTTTGGGTGGGTTCTCCCACGATGGCAAAACTATCGCCATGCAGGAACATGTTGTTGAATGCCGGCAAGCTGAATAAACTTTCAACACCATTTTTCCCACTTATCTCTTCCTCTGCAGTAGCCGAAAAAATAATATTATAACACAATGAAGGTTGGTCATAAAAATATTCGAAAGCCCCAAGCAGGCAACAAAGTGAAGCCCCTGCATCGGTACTGCCCAGTCCGAATAATTTTCCCCCTTCCATTATAGGCTGATATGGATCCTTCGTATAGCCGGAAGCGGGTTTTACCGTATCAACATGTGAATTCAGTAAGATGGAGGGAAGCGTATCGTTGTAATTTTTATTGCTGCACCAGATATTATTTCCTGAACGCAGGGGGTTCATTCCTTTTTGCTGCAAGTAATTTTGAAGATAGTCGGACACCTGTGTTTCCGCACCGCTCATGGAGGGTATGGCAATCAGGGATCGTAGTAAACTGATCGCATCCTGATGAAGTATATGTACTTTATCTTTATTCATGGGTGATGGTAGTGCCTGCACGCTGTTGCACCAGCAATTGAAGTTCGGCATAATTTCCGATGATCACTTTCTTTACCCCGGCATGCACAGCGGCAAAGGCATTTTCCAGTTTGGGTAACATGCCTGCACTGATGATCTGCTGGGTTTTCAATGATTCAAAATCAGCAGGATTGATCTTTGTGATCAAGCTATTGTTATCCTGTACATCTCGCAACACACCTGCTTTTTCAAAGCAATAGATCAGATCCACTTCATATTGGCTACTCAGTGCTTTGGCCAGTTCTTGCGCGATGGTATCTGCATTGGTATTCAGCAATTGCCCTTTGTGGTCATGGGTAATGGGTGCCATTACGATTGAAAGACCTGCTTGCAACAGGGATTGAAAAAAATCTACATTCACTGAGCGAATATCGCCTACAAATCCAAAATCAACTGTTGGGTGTATCCTTTTTTCGGCCAGTATGCCATTGGCATCTGAACCCGTAAGTCCGATGGCATTACAACCATTCCCTTGCAAAGCTGCCACCAGATTTTTATTGATATAGCCGGCATACACCATCGTTACCACTTTCAGTGTTTCGGCATCGGTGATCCTTCTTCCATCGATCATTTGCTGGCGAATGCCCATGGCTTCGGCCACGGTGGTAGCCAGTTTTCCACCCCCATGCACAAGGATCTTTTTTCCCGGGATATTCGCAAAATCCTGCAGGAATAAAGCCAGGGCTGCTGGTTGGTCAATTACCTGACCGCCAATCTTTATGATAAAAAGTTGCTCCATTATGAATGTGCATTTAATATTTCACTCAATACTGCCTGTGCTGCCCAAACGCGGTTAGCCGCCTGGGTAGTGATCAGGCTGTTGGGGGCATCCAGTATCTCATCGGGAATTTCAACATTTCTACGCACCGGCAAACAGTGCATCAATTTTGCAGCATGGGTAACCGACAGCCTTTGGTTATTAAGCATCCAGTTCCGGTAATCGCCAGGCATAGCCCCATAATTTTCGTAAGCGCTCCAGTTCTTTACATACACAAAATCTGCTCCTGCCAATGCCTCGTCTTGATCATGGATAATGCTTGCACCCCGGGTAAATGTTTCACTTAGCGTGTATTCTTTAGGGTGAGTAATTATAAATTCGGCCTGGCCCCAGGCATTCACCCATTGTGCAAATGAGTTCGCCACACATTGAGGCAAGGGTTTAATATGGGGTGCCCAACTGAGTACGATTTTTGGCTTCTTTGATTGCCCAGTTAGTTTCCATTGTTCGTGAATGGTAACGATATCGGACAGTGATTGCAAGGGATGCAGGGTTGCACTTTCCAAACTAACAATGGGCACACCTGCATATTTAATGAACTGGTTGATCACGGTTTCAGCATAATCAGATGCGCGGTCTTGCAATCCCGGAAATGAGCGAACGCACAGGATATCAAAATAAGACCCCAGCACGGGTGCCGCATCGCGTATATGCTCCACCGTTGTGCCGTTCATCACGGCTCCTTCGGCAAATTCCATGGCCCATCCTTCTTTATCTACATTAAACACGAATGACTCCATGCCCAGTTGCATGGCAGCCACTTGGGTACTGATGCGTGTACGTAAACTCGGGTTCAGGAACAGCAATCCAATTTTTTTGCCGGTACCCAATGCACGATCTGCATAAGGATCTGCCTTATACTGCAAAGCTTTTGCCACTAATGCATCGATATTGTTCACATCGTTGCTGGAAATGAAATTCCTCATGCTTGTAATTCTTTTTTGATGGCTTCCAAAAATATATCTGCTTCAGTGATACCGATATTCAATGCCGGCAAAAGCCTGATCACATTTGGTTTTGCCTCTCCGGTGAAAATATGATGCTTCAATAATAGATCCTTCTTCACATGACTGAATGCTTCAGGCAATTGAATGCCGATCATCAATCCGCGCCCGCGTACTTCCATGATATTGGGCAATTGTTTCAAAGCATCCATCAGGTATTCGCCTATTCGGGTTGCATTGCTCATCAATTGTTCTTCTTCCATCACTTCCAGTACCGCGAGGGCTGCAGCGCAAGCCAGGTGGTTGCCGCCAAAAGTAGTGCCCAGCATAAAATGCTTCGCTTTGAATTTAGGTGCTACGGCGATGCCTGCCACCGGAAATCCATTGCCCATGCCCTTGGCCATAGAATAGATATCGGCCGCTACTCCGGCAAAATCATGAGCATAGAATTTGCCGCTGCGGCCATATCCACACTGCACTGAATCAGCGATGAAAACAGCATTATGTGTATCGCATAATTTTCTGATCAATTGCAGAAATGCATTACTGGCAACATTGATCCCGCCCACACCCTGGATACCTTCTATGATCACAGATGAAATTTCGTGGTTCTTAAAAGCGGCTTCCAATGCTTCTTCATCATTGAATGGGAGGAAGATGATATTATCGGTTTCGTTTACCGGAGCCTGTATAGCAGGATTATCGGTGGCAGCCACAGCAAGGGACGTACGACCATGGAATGCTTTTTTAAAGGCGATGATCTTTTTTCTTCCGTTATAAAAAGAAGCCAGCTTCAATGCATTTTCATTGGCCTCGGCACCCGAGTTGCAAAGGAATAAATGGTAGTCTTCCTTTCCTGATAGCTTCCCTAATTTCTCGGCCAGCATTTCCTGAATCGGAATTTTTACAGAATTGGAATAGAACCCGATCTTGTGCAATTGGTCTTCGATCCGCTTCACATAATGCGGGTGGGTATGCCCGATTGAGATCACGGCATGGCCACCGTAGAGGTCGAGGTATTTTTGCCCCGCATCGTCCCATACATAAGAACCCATTGCTTTTTCAATGGCTACATCAAGCAGTGGATATACTTCAAATAATTTCATGTTCTGTTAATTAAAAATAATTGGCCTTTAATTGTAAGCCGGTGGTTTCTGCTAAACCAAACATCAGGTTCATATTCTGCACTGCCTGACCACTGGCCCCTTTCAATAAATTATCGATCACAGAATGTACCACCAGGGTATCACCTTCTTTTTCAAGTTGAATAAGACATTTGTTGGTATTCACTACTTGTTTCAAATGAATGGGTTCATGGCTCATCATCACAAACGGATGATCCTTATAAAATGCGGTAAATAATTTTTCGATTTCATTGATGTCAAGCGCACAGTGGATTTGTGAGCTGATAAAGATCCCCCGGGCAAAATCGCCGCGCCAGGGCACAAAATTAACGGCTCCTTTATCATCAGTTGATGCGTATCCTTGTTGCAGTTGAGCCAGAGATTGTTTGATCTCGTGCAGGTGCTGGTGGGTAAGTGTTTTGTATGCCTGGATATTATTAACCCGCCAGCTGAAATGGGTAGTAGCGGATGGCGATTGTCCGGCACCGGTAGACCCGGTAATGCCGGTTGTATGTACAGTTTTCAACAATCCTGCAGCAGCCAGTGGCAATAACCCCAGCTGAATAGCCGTGGCAAAGCAACCCGGATTGGCAATATTTTTTGCTGTGCGTATGGCGTCTCTATTCAGTTCGGGCAATCCATAAACGAATGTTCGGGTACCCATTACTGAAA
>CAIRHQ010000099.1 GCA_903878475.1 uncultured Bacteroidota bacterium
CGAAAAGGGCTGGGGCTTATTCAATCTGCAAACCATGGAGCTCAGTAAGGCTTCCTTAAATATGGAGAAGCCCGGCAAAACCATTGTTAAAACAGAAGATGATTTTAGCAATGAGCTGGCCAAGGTGGTGAAAGATAGCAGCATTGGGCAGCAGGTAATCGTGATGGAATCAATGAAGCCTGATCCGGTAATTGTGAAAAATAATAGGGGTATCAATCGGTTATTGTTGGTCAATACCGATCTGGGAGTAGAGATATTGTATACCGATAATTCAGGAACGATTGCGGATACCATCCGTGTTTTTATTCCTGCTGAAAGCAAACAACTTGGTACTGTTGTGGGCAATGAAAAAACAATGGTTAGCAAGCGGGATACGATCGTCAGCAGGCCAATTGAAGCTCCAGTAAAAACAGTTCCTGCAGTGGTAGTTAAGTCTCCTGTAACAGAAACTCCGATTGTAGTACAGCAATCTGATGCTTTGAAAACCTTGCCAGTAAACGATTGTAAAGACATGGCAACCAATGATGATTTTTTAAAAATGAGAAAGAATATGGCTGCCGAAACCGATGATGATGATATGATCGCGGTAGCCAGAAAATTATTCAAGATAAAATGTTTCTCTACCGAGCAGATAAAAAATCTGAGTTTTTTATTCTTGAAAGATGAGGGGAAGTATATGTTTTTTGATGCGGCGTATAAGTTTGTATCAGACCTTCAGCATTTCTCTGGACTATCCAATCAGTTATCAGATGAGTATTATATCAATCGGTTTAAAGCGATGATCAAGTAATAAGCGCGTATGCGATGATTTGTTACCTAACCCAATTCCATGTTTCGATATTTTATTGAATTAGCTTACCGGGGCAGAAACTATGCGGGATTTCAGATCCAGCAAAATGCCAATTCTGTGCAGGAAGAGGTGGAGAAGGCATTATTAGTTTTTTACCGTCAGGCTTATGAGTTAACCGGATCATCGCGAACTGATGCTGGGGTGAATGCGTTACAGAATTTTTTTCATTTGGATATACCCGTAGATCATAAGCAGCCTGTGGAGGCGGATTGTTATCGGTTGAATGCGATCTTACCGGATGATATTGTCATTAGATCTATCAGGCCTGTAAAGCCAGAGGCGCATTGCAGGTTTGGCGCTATGGAACGGCAATACCGATATGGGATATACAAGTCAAAGGATCCATTTTTGGAAGACAGGTCTTATTATTATCCTTATCAATTAGACATGGGTTTGATGGAGTCAGCTGCAGCCATGATCATGGAGTATCGTGATTTCACTAGTTTTTCAAAACGAAATACCCAGGTTAAATCATTTATTTGTGAACTCTCAGAGAGCAGATGGTATGTAGAGGGGGATCAATTGTATTATACCGTGAGGGGGAATCGTTTTTTACGAGGAATGGTTCGGGGGCTGGTGGGAACGATGTTGCAAGTGGGCAGGGGGAAGTTGAGTTTGGATGAATTCAGGGATATTATAGAGCAGAAAGATTGTACAAGGGCTGATTTTGCGGTTCCCGGGCATGGATTGTTTTTAATTAAGGTATCATTTCCCGATGATTTATATATCTGAGCAACTGCGCGATAAGTATTTGAGTAGCTTGTGATTCAGTTATTTGAGTGCATTTTGCCTTGTAATTTGAGAGAATATTTACAAAATCAAAAATCTTCCAAAAAAATATTAAAAAACTGTGTTTTGCTGAGATGCAGTACAGGGAGCATTTTCATCGGATTTCGCCTTCATTTTTTGGGTTTTGTGAATAACTATTCCATAGAATTATTTTGGTATCATTTCGTTCGCCCTTATCTTTGCCGTCCGCTTTTGAAAAAAGAGCTAGTTCTTAAAATAAAACCTCCTCAAATTCAACAAATTATTTTCTAAAAAAGTAAAGAAAGATTTGGGGGAGAAAATAAAAGGCTTACCTTTGCACTCCCAATTAAAAAAGGGACAAAAAAGTAAAGTCAAAAGATCTTTGAAAGTTTGGAAACAGCAGCAAATAATCATTTGATTATCAAGGTAATGTTAGCGCAAATATTAATTTAGAATTTGACGTTAATTTCCAATGAAATTACACAGTCAGATCATAACAACTCATTTACAATGGAGAGTTTGATCCTGGCTCAGGATGAACGCTAGCGGCAGGCTTAATACATGCAAGTCGAGGGGTAACATGGGTAGCAATACCTGATGACGACCGGCAAACGGGTGCGGAACACGTACGCAACCTTCCCAAAACTGGTGAATAGCCCTCCGAAAGGAGGATTAATACACCGTAAGATAACGAAGAGGCATCTCTTTGTTATTATAGCTCAGGCGGTTTTGGATGGGCGTGCGGCTGATTAGGTAGTTGGCGGGGTAACGGCCCACCAAGCCTGCGATCAGTAACTGGTGTGAGAGCACGACCAGTCACACGGGCACTGAGACACGGGCCCGACTCCTACGGGAGGCAGCAGTAAGGAATATTGGTCAATGGACGAAAGTCTGAACCAGCCATGCCGCGTGAAGGATGAAGGCCCTCTGGGTTGTAAACTTCTTTTATCTGGGACGAAAAAAGGGCTTTCTAGCTCACTTGACGGTACCAGAGGAATAAGCACCGGCTAACTCCGTGCCAGCAGCCGCGGTA
>CAIRHQ010000100.1 GCA_903878475.1 uncultured Bacteroidota bacterium
ATTGGAGGATTATATGCTATGGCTGCCAATTATTGTTTCGGTAGTTATGATGATGCGGGGAAATTGATGGGACTGGCACCTTATGGCAGAAAGGATATCTATACTGATCCGCTTTTTATACTAAAAGATGGCCGGGTATGGGTAAATGAAGTAAGTATTCAAAAACATTTTGTTAGTCCTGCAGATGATATAGCTCACCCATTCAAACAGCATTTTCAATATTATGCCGACATCGCCCGTTGGGTACAGGAGGAAGCTGAAAAAGCAATTCTTTATATTTTTGAAAACAGACTTTCGCTTCATCCACATGCACATCTTTGTTATGCAGGCGGAGTAGCACTCAATGCTGTAGCCAATACCAAAATATTGCAGGAAAGCAAGATCGAACAACTCTATATTGAACCTGCCGCGGGTGATAACGGACTGGCGCTGGGATGTGCGTATTATGGATGGATACAGATCTTACAAAAAGAAAAAATACCGGCCAGTGGAAATACCCTGCTGGGAAAAATATACAACACCGATCAGATTGATGCAGCCATACAAAACCTGATCTCCTCTCCTGCCGGTAAAGTCATCCTTTGTGAAAAAATCGAAAATTATATAGCAGAAACAGCCAGGCTTTTGGCAACAGGAAAAACTATCGCCTGGTTTCAATTGGGTTCCGAATTTGGTCCCAGGGCATTGGGCAGAAGAAGTATTCTTGCCGATCCCCGTATTCATAATATTAAGGATACCATCAATCATGATATCAAGCTCAGGGAAGATTTCAGGCCCTTTGCTCCTGCCGTATTGTATGAGGATAAAGATTTGTATTTTGAACTGGGACTAGAAAGCCAGTATATGATCCTGATCGACCGTATCAAAGCAGAATGGAAAGATTCCATGCCGGGCATTGTGCATGTGGATGATACTTGCAGGGTGCAAACGGTAAAAGAAACTGAGGAACCATTTTATCAATTATTAAAAGCCTGGAAATCCAGAAGCGGCATTTCCGTATTATTGAATACTTCTTTCAATAAAAAAGGAATGCCCATTGTGGAAACACCCGAAGAAGCTATTGATTTTTTTATAAATAGTAAACTGGATGTATTGGTCTTGCATAATTATATCATCAGCAAATCTTCTCTATGCTAAAGTATCTTCAATTGCCTTTTCATTTTGATGCGGAAAAAATGCATCAGGAGGTATTGCATTTACAGGCTGCAGTCTGGCAAGAGCACTACCAGAAATTGCAATATGAAGGTGAATGGACTGCCCTCTCCCTCAGGAGTACAACGGGCGAGGCCGGAAATATTATTATTTCGCCCCAAGAAAATGCGACATATCAGGATACAGAACTGCTGGCCCAATGCCCTTATCTGAATGAGGTTTTGCAGACTTTCAAATGCCCGTTAATGGCCGTGCGTTTACTTAAACTAGATGCCGGCGCACTGATCAAAGCGCACCGGGATGCTGATCTCTGTTACGAAAAAGGAGAGATCCGATTGCATATCCCGATCATTACGCATGCAGATGTTGAATTCCATTTGGATGAGGAACCCATGCAACTGAAAGC
>CAIRHQ010000101.1 GCA_903878475.1 uncultured Bacteroidota bacterium
CATTGGTTACAACCTTGAACCATCCAATAAGGAGCGGTAAGGTTGGTATCCTGCATCTTGATCACTTTTAAAAACTCAACAGGAGCGGCACGATTATGCGCTTCCTGACATCCGGAAATACATTTTCTGGCGTTGGCACATTTTGCCAGATCGATCACCTTAATGAATTTGCGGCCCTCAATCCCTTCGCGGGCAGCAGCATTGGAAGCAGCTGTTTCGGAAACATGTTTAGTAAGATGGGCACTATCAACCTCTACCAGTTTACCATCGGCGGTCATTACCTTTACTTTTGAACCGGTATCGGGGATAGAATCACCGTATAATTTTTTCTGAACTCCCCATCCGGTTAATGCCGCACCGCCTGCAAGCAACCCAAACTTCAGGAATTTTCTCCTTTGGGAATCCTCTTTGTGTTTTTTTTCCATGATGTATATTAATTATCTGGTATAATTGAGTAAGAGACTGAAATTCAAAACCAATCAAGGACAGTTAGCTGAATGAAAATATTTAATATATAGGCTAAATAAATTACAAAAAAATGTCATCAATTTTAGGCTCATGCTCGTTAGCAAAATAACCCACGAAAAGAAGATTTCAGCATGAGCCGGGTCACTTTCAAATATGATTTAAATCATAAGCATAGGGCATTTCATTGATGCAGAAAACCAATAGGTTGGAGGGGGAAACGTTTAAAATGTTTAAGGGTTTAATTCGTTTAAGGTTGCGGGGGAGTTTTTAATGTTTAAGGTCTAAAGTTTAAGGTTTAAGGTTCCTTCCCAGCAACGTCTCCTGCAAGGGACGTTGCGTCTAGCAATACGCAACGTCCTCGGCCAACGCACAAATCAGTAGAGAGACGTTGATGGGGAAGAAAAACGTTTAAGGGTGTTGGGGAGTGTTTAAGGTTTAAGGTCTAAAGTTTAAGGTTTAAGGTTGGATGTACTGCAAACTAAAAACTATGATCTAAGAACTATGAACTTGGCACTATCCTGAAAAACCACTCAAATTTTTAAAATGCCCATTCAGTTGAATTTTTTCTTTCAGTGATTGCATGCCGGCCATTACGGGCAGTACCTTACTGAGGTGGCGTTTCAGGTATTCCTGTCTTTGTAGTTCGTGAAGCAGTTCCAGTAATTCGTATTCTTCGGTAAGTGATAAACCCATATGGTGTGCCAGTTCGTAGCTCCATAATTCCTCATCCGGTTTTTTAAAATCCTTACTCACCTGCATGGATGCATGCAGTTGGCGAATACCAGTGATGAGCGTTTGCATCAGCAATCTTTTTCCTTTTTCTTGGTTGTGCGGGTAGTTTACGATGGCACCGCTGTATAATTTTTCAGGTAGTTCTTTGATCGTTTCCAGTATCCTGAAGATCTTGATTCCTTCGGTACGGATATCCATCCTTCCATCCTCATACAGTTTGCTGATCTCGAGTACCTGTACCAGACAGCCCATTTCACAAATACTATCATTGATCACTGCCGGGATACCGAAGGGTTTTTTCGATTGCACAGAATCCTGGATCAGCTGTTTATAACGGGGTTCAAAAATATGCAGGTTCAGTGCTTCGCCCGGATAAACCACAATGCCCAGGGGGAAAATGGGGATGAAATTGGTCATGGGGCAAAGATAAATCAAGCGGGAGGAAATAATGTTTAGGAGTTTAGGGGTTTAGGGGTTGAAACTGGTTGAATATTGTTGAACATGGTTGAAGTGATTCCGTTCCATTTAGAGATCAACCATTAGGATCAACCATGAACTAAAAACTATGAACTTGTCTTTCCACCAACGCTTGCCTACCAAGTTATTCTGTCTCGACGGGGTATTCAAATCCTGGCCTATTGTGTGTGGGTGTGAGACCCCGGCGCAGAACAGCGCCTCGATACTTTTGCTGCCAGGCTATATATCTTTATAATGCAACGGTGTAAAATGTTTAATATCTCCTGTTTCGTAAAATGAAGCACTACTATATTCGTAATCAGTAAAATCGAAGTCTCGGAGATGAAGACCCCGTCGGGACAGTGCAGCCCACAGACTAATTTTTATTAAGCTCATGTAGATACTGATACTTCAAGTAAGTATAGCGTGCCGTATTGCGCGCGATCTGTAATCCTTCCCGGCCATCCAAAAAACCCAATCGGAAAATATAATTTTGGAGAAAGGAAAATACAGGAGATAAATATTGTTTTAACAAGCCGGATTTTTTATCCTGTGCCCGATATTTTTGTGCATTCAGTTTTGCGTAGGCCACTGTTTTTTGTTCATAGTCTTCAACCGAATGCACCGTATAATGAAGAATATGACCGGGCAATAACCTGATCTTCGTTTCGGGTCCCAGCATCAAATTTTCATGTACTGCCGCTTCATTCCACATCACCCGTGTTCTATTGAATAATCGGATATGTTTATCGGTACCCCATTCTCCATGCCTGATCCATTTCTTCATGAAAAAATTCTTGAACCATATTTCATATACTTCACAGGAATCTGCTAAAGCTAAACCGGCCAAACCTTGTTTTAAGGTTTCGTCTATCGCTTCATCGGCATCCAGGTTCAATATCCAATCGTGCTTCGCTGCTTTGATACCCATATTCTTATTGGCTCCGTATCCGTTCCAGGGGGTTTGAATGATCTGCGCACCAAATCCGGATACAATAGCAAGGGTATCATCCGTGCTTCCGCTGTCAACGATCACAATATCATCCGTGATACCCTGCACCGATTGCAGGGTATTGCCAATAATATGGGCTTCATTGCGGGTAATGATCACCACCGAGATATTCATGTTGCAAAGAAACAATAAAATAACAGCCCGACCTCATCTCCCACTCGCTGTTTATTTAATTTGGAATTTGAAAACCGATGCTTGAAATTTGTGTGATGTGGGAGCAACAAATAACGGAAATAACAGATGGCAATGCCAAAACCCTGGCCCGTTGTATTTCATTGGTAGAAAATGAAGCAGCAGGCTATGAGGCTTTATTGCAACAGCTACCCGTGAGCAGCACACCCGTGATTGGTATTACCGGTCCGCCGGGTGCTGGCAAAAGCACCTTGGTTGATGCGCTGATCGGGAGCTTGCGACAATCGGGCAAGACCGTAGCGGTGATCTGTGTTGATCCTTCCTCACCCTTTAACCTGGGTGCTTTATTGGGCGACCGTATCCGCATGAGCGAATGGTATAATGATCCCGGTGTATTTATCCGCTCACTGGCTACCCGCGGCTCCCTGGGCGGATTGCATCCCAAGATCATCGAGATCAGCGATCTGATGAAAACCGCACCGTACGATTATATTATTGTGGAAACAGTGGGGGTAGGACAAAGTGAAATAGAAATTGCAGGACTGGCCGATATCACGGTAGTAGTGGTGGTACCCGAGGCGGGTGATGAAGTGCAGACCATGAAAGCAGGATTGATGGAGATCGCCGATATTTTTGTGGTAAATAAATCTGATAGGCCCGATGCCGATTTATTTGTAAAGAACCTAAGGATGATGCTGGCCCCGGCCTTTCATAATCATCAGCTACCCGTACCTGTTATAAAGACAGTGGCTTCTCAGAAACAAGGGGTCACTGAACTGATGGAAGCGATTGAACAAGGCTTTATGCAAACTACGCATAACGAGAAACACGACTGGCTGATGGCTGAAAAAGCTTATTACCTGATTCAACAGAAAAAAATGATAGGGATCAACAAGGCTGAGCTTAAACAAAAAATAGCCGAGAGCGGAAATGCATTTAACTTGTATCAATTCATTAAAAAATATGTCTGATGGAAAATAAATCCCATGAAAACCTGCCCTTTGTTGCCGAACTCACCCCGATTAAGATAAAAGTAGAACCCGGAAAGATCTATTCCTGGTGCACCTGCGGGCTCAGTGAAAAGCAACCATTTTGCGATGGAAGACACAAAGATGTGGAGGGTATGCCTTTTAAAAGTTTGAAAATTGAATTTGAAAAAGAAGAAGAGGTATGGCTATGCCGTTGTAAGCATACAAAGAATCCACCCTATTGCGATGGTAGTCATAAGCACATAACGAAAAGTTAATTGATCTTGGCTTATCCCTGCAGTGCCTGATCTTGTTCCTGCTCCAGTTGTTTATGGTTTTTCCACCACCGAAAAGCAATATAACCGATGATCAGAAAAGGGATGAACATAAGGTATAATATGCCCTGATTTAGTCCCTGGGCAGGC
>CAIRHQ010000102.1 GCA_903878475.1 uncultured Bacteroidota bacterium
GTGGCCACTACCTGAACAGTGATAACTGCCCTAGGCCCTTCCCCACAGCCATTACTCTGACTCACATAACAATTGGTATTGCCCGCCGTAGCCGTAGAGGGTGTTGGCGCTGTGGCAGATCCTGTTCCGCCGGTAGCTACCGTATACCATAACAAACCGGTACCCGTAGCCGTTAGTGCGGTGGCAGTGGCATTCTGACAATAATTTGCAGGACTCGTCACCGTAGGTGCCAAGGCCAGTGGATTGATGGTTACTGTGATGGAAGCCCTCGGGCCTTCACAACCATTCACGGTTTGCGATACATAATAGATCGTATTGCCCGCTGTTGTAGTAAGCGGTGTTGGTGCCGTGCCTGTACCCGTTCCGCCCGTAGCAACAGTGTACCACAATAATGCAGTACCGGTGGCTGTAAGGGGAACAGCAGTGGCATTCTGACAATAGGTTACCGGACTGCTCACTGAAGGTGCAAGCGGAGTAGCCGTGATATTAACGGTAATGGATGCACGAGGACTTTCGCATCCATTGGTGGTTTGACTAACATAATAATTTGTACTGCCCGCCACAGCCGTAGCAGGTGTTGGAGCAGTAGCAGATCCTGTTCCACCACTGGCCGCTGTATACCAAAGCAGGTTACTGCCCGTAGCCGTTAATGCAGGAGCCGTAGAATTCTGACAATAGACCAACGGACTGCTCATACCCGGCGCGCCGGGTATGGCAAATATATTTACTGCAATAGATGCCCTGGGACTTTCACCACAGGATTGGGTTTGACTAACATAATAAGTAGTACTGCCAACCGTGGCTGTTGAAGGCGTTGGTGCGGTACTGCTTCCGGTACCGCCGGTGGGAACCGTATACCATAATAAGCTGGTACCCGTAGCCGTTAGAGGTACGGAAACTGCATTCTGACAATAATTTACAGGACTGGTTACCGTAGGTGCAGGCGTAGAAGCCGTAATGTTCACGGTGATGCTTGCCCTTGGACTTTCACAACCAGTCACGGTTTGACTAACATAATAAATTGTACTGCCCACTGTTGCGGTTGAAGGTGTAGGTGCCACTGCCGATCCGGTTCCACCGGTAGCAACTGTGTACCAAAGCAGGTTTGAACCTGTAGCCGTTAAGGGAACCGCTACTGCATTCTGGCAATAACTTACCGGACTGGTAACACCGGGTGCAAGCGGTATCGCATTCACAATAACGGTAATGGATGCACGAGGACTCTCGCAGGTAGCCACGGTCTGACTTACATAATAATTTACACTGCCAGCTGTTGCCGTAGAAGGTGTAGGTGCTATGGCAGAACCCGTTCCTCCGCTGGCTACAGTGTACCATAACAAATTGGTACCCGTGGCGGTCAATGGAATTGCCGTAGTATTCTGACAATAAGTTACCGGTGTGGTTACACCCGGTGCAGCCGGTATTGCAGTAACATTTACCACAATGGATGCTCTGGAACTTTCACCACAGGATTGGGTCTGACTTACATAATATGTTGTATTGCCAACAGTTGCTGTTGAAGGTGTAGGTGCTGTTGAACTACCTACCCCACCAGTGGGAACAGTGTACCACAATAAATTGGTGCCGGTGGCTTGTAAAGGAACCGCAGTAGCATTCTGACAATAATTTACCGGACTGGTAACCGTAGGTGCAGGCGTGGTAGCCGTAATGTTTACGGTGATACTGGCCCTTGGACTTTCACAACCACTCACGGTTTGACTAACATAATAAATTGTACTGCCCACTGTTGCTGTTGAAGGCGTAGGTGCCACTGCCGATCCGGTTCCGCCGCTGGGCACGGTATACCAAAGCAGGTTGCTACCCGTAGCGGTTAAAGGAACCGCTACTGCATTCTGGCAATAACTTACCGGACTGGTAACACCCGGTGCAAGCGGTATCGCATTCACAATAACGGTAATGGATGCACGAGGACTCTCGCAGGTAGCCACGGTCTGACTTACATAATAAGTTACACTGCCAGCTGAGGCAGTAGAAGGTGTAGGTGCTGTGGCAGAACCCGTTCCTCCGCTGGCTACAGTGTACCATAACAAATTGGTACCCGTGGCGGTCAATGGAACAGCCACTGCATTCTGACAATAAGTTACCGGTGTGGTTACCCCCGGTGCAGCCGGCGTTGCGGTAATATTTACCACAATGGATGCCCTGGGACTTTCACCACAGGATTGGGTCTGACTTACATAATATGTTGTAGTTCCCGGCGTAGCCGTAGAAGGTGTAGGTGCTGTTGAACTACCTACCCCTCCTGTGGGAACAGTGTACCATAATAAATTGGTGCCGGTGGCTTGTAAAGGAACCGCTACGGCATTCTGGCAATAATTTACCGGACTGGTTACCGTTGGCGCTGGCGTGCCGGCCGTAACATTAACGACAATGGGTAAACGCGGACCTTCACATCCGATCGTTTGAGAAACATAATACGTTGTGGTACCGATCACCGCAGTAGAAGGTGTGGGTGCCACAGCACTACCCGTTCCACCTGTTGCTGTGGTGTACCATAATAAGTTTGTGCCGGTGGCTTGTAAAGGAACAGCCACGGCATTCTGACAATAATTGATCGGACTGGTTGCGGTAGGTGCCGGTGTTGGACAACTGGGCACGCTTACATAAATATGGTATTCGCCGGGCTGTAGGGTGATGGACTGTGCAGCAGTAACCAAATTGAAGCTGTTGCCCGTAGTACCATTAACACCTGTACCAACACCATTGGCGATCATATTGGTCCAATCGCCGGTAGCCTGAAACGTAACCGATTTTGTTTGTGCCACCACATCTAGGTTTGCCACTACCGTTACCTTTTTACCACTTGCGTTTGGATCAGCGATCTGGAATAATTTTACCAACCCTCCACTATTATTAAAATCATACGTGAAACTGGTATTGTTGAAGATCGCAGGATTGTTTAACCTGAATTTGATGATGCTATCATATGCATCGTATAAATGTTTGCGATTGGGATCGGTCATGTATTCCCAATGAGGGGGCTTATTGGCCACATTTGATCCGCCGTAGGTCAATGGTATATCGTATCCCCTTTCTTCAAATTGCCAGATCATTTTAGGACCAGGCACGGTGAAGAATACAACAGCAGCAGCTTCTTCTCTTGCCAGTGCAGTTGATAAGGTACGTACATTATATCCCCCGGATGAATTACCAAAAGTCAGGTTCTTATACATGGTACGCTCTTCATCATGGCTTTCCATATAGCCCATTTCCGCAGGATTATTATACCCTTTAAATGAACTGTTGTATACAATTGGAGAAATATCTGAATTAGATGTATAGCCCATTGTGCACTGGTTGTACACTGCATTATTATTTCCCCAGAGCATAAATCCATGTGCGGCATATTCCTGTTCTTCCTGGCACGGCAGTGTTCCTAAAAATTCGAGGATCATATAGGTACCCGGATGATTGGCGATAGTGCCATCATAATATCTATTCAGATTCGCCACCCGGGATGCGTCATAATTTTCAACCGTGGTAGTATTGGTAACGGTTTGTGTAAATCCTTTTGCCAGATCAAAACGGAAACCATCAACCTTGTATTCATTGATCCAGTGGTCGAGCGAACGCTGCACCAGATATTGTGTTGCCGTTGAGGTATGATTGAAATCATTGAATACACTATAAGGATGCGGCGCCGTTATATTGAGCCAGGGATTATTAGCTGCCGGCCGGTTGTTGGCTGCATCCCAGTACAATTTTGCCTGGGGGGCATTGCCTGTACAATGATTGTACACCACATCGAGGATCACCGCAATGCCATTCAAATGACATTTATCAATGAACTCTTTCAGTTTATTTTTTGTGCCATAATATTTATCCGGAGCAAAATAATAATCAGGATTATAACCCCAGCTTTCATTGCCGTCAAATTCATTGATGGGCATCAGCTCAATAGCATTGATACCGATATTCTTCAGATATTGAAATGAATCGATGAGCGACTGATAACTATGCTGTGCAGTGAAATCCCTGATCAGCAATTCATATACCATCAGGTTGCGCTTATCCGGTTTGGTAAAGCTGGGCACCTGCCAGTTGTACACCGGTTCTGCTGTTTGCAGGATGCTGACAATACCCGTAGTGAGTCCGGTAGGATATGGTTTCAGATTGGGATACGTAGTGTTATCAATGAACGGATCATTATCGGGATCCAATACTTTTTGTGTATAGGGATCGGCCGTTTTAATGCTGTTATCAACCAAATACTGATAACCATATTCTGTTCCCGGTGTTAATCCGGTAAGCGTGATCCAATAATAGTTTCCATCCGGAGTACGATTCATCTGATTAGCACATTGTACCGTCCAATTGGAAAAATCGCCCAACACCACAACACTGGTCTTGCTGGGTGCATACAACACCAGCGTAGCCGATGTGTTTCCGGCCAGGTAGTTGATCCCTTCCACAGCACCGGCAGGCAAGGCTGCTACAGTAGTGGTGGGTGCAATATAAAAACTGAATGAATCTTTTTTGATACCCGTACCATTATTGCCTTCCAGCATAACTTGTTGTGAACAAGCCGTGTTGATGGTGGGGTTGGCCGAAATGGTGGTAGCGGCAGAGGCTGTGCCAATGCTGGTGCCATTTAGTTTAAGGGTAAGACTAGAACTGGCTGATGCCACACCCGTGATGCTGATATTACCGCCTACGCTAACACTGATGGGTTCTACCCAGGGAATATAACGGGGTTCAAAAGGTGGCAGGTTGATGCGCACAGCATATTCGGGATTGCCATACACTGGAATGTACATATCACTCCCATCTGAATTCACTTGCTTGAGGCTACCCGTTGCATTGCGGAAAATAACACAAACTTTTTTGATGGTTTCGCCAGCTGGCACGCCAAAGAAACTGCGTATATTCGTAACCGTATACTGATACTTATTATTGGTGAGTGGTGTGGCATGTGCCAGCGGATCGGCTGAACCCCAGGTAAATTTCACATATTTCCAATCAGACGGGCCCGTGCTCAGGTTGGTGATCACGCCCACATGTACATAGATATTGTTGGAGTTTCCGCTTTCAAAATTGAATAATCCTTGGCTACCCTTGGCACAATCAACCGTAAAGCTCATGGTAGAATTGTCTATCGGGAATTCGGGTGTCCAGGAAAGCAATCGTTGGGCAACCGCACTGTTTGCTATAATATATACTGCAAAAAGAAGGAGGATCTTTTTCAAAGCAATCGATTTAATGTGTAAAATAAACACATTATTTTATATTTAGCAAAATTATTCGCAAGTATTGCCTGATAAGGCATTCAGCGAGTTCCGTTTATCGGATCAATTCATATACGCCGGTAGTTTTTGCAGGAACAGAAAATGAAGATAACGGGGTGGTTTTCCCATTGATAATCTGTTTCATAGAAGAAAATCCGGTGGTCCGCTCTGTATATTTTTCAGGCGAGATGGTCTTTGTTTCCTTAGATGTATTCATCACCACCATTACTGTTTGCTGATCGGTATACCGAAAATAAACATACACTCCGTCTTCCGGAACATATTGCATCATCTTTCCTACCGTAAGCGCAGAAGAAGTTTTTCTGAAATTCGCCAGGGTGGCAAAGTACTGAAATATGGACTGGTCGCGCTGAGTACGACCTTCAATGGTAAATTTATCGGCCTTATCACCGGCCCATCCACCCGGAAAATCCAGTCGCACATAACCGTCATTCGGATAAGTAGATCCCGCCGTAGCCAGTTCATCGCCATAATAGATCTGTGGAATTCCCCGGCAGGTAAGCAACCAGGCCAGTGCCGATTGATATCTTTCCACATCCTCATTCACCACTGTAAAGAACCTGGCCATATCATGGTTGTCTAAAAATATCACCTGACGTGTAGGATCTTTATACACGAAGTCCTGTGCCAGTGTGGTATACAATTTATTCACCCCATCATCCCAACCAAAATCCTTGGTCATGGCATCTTGCATTGCCCATAAGGTTTGAAAATCGGTTGAAGCCTGCAAATTGCTTTTGAAAGGAATATTATAATTATTCTGAACTAAATAAGATTGATTAGGAACGCCATGTACCCAGGTTTCGCCAAACAGGGTAATGCGTGGATACTCATCCGTTAGTGCCTTATTACAGCGGTTCATAAAATTGAGGTCATTGTAGGCATAAGTATCTATTCGCCATCCGTCGATACCGAAATTCTCCACTGTCCACAAGGCATGTTGGATCAAAAAATTAGCCACAAAAGGATTGTTCTGATTCAGATCTGGCATTTGCCTGGTGAACCATCCATCACTCATTTTTTTTTGTTCCATGGCACTGGCATAAGGATCAAACAGCACCTGGTCTTTATACGTGGTATTTGTGTACTGCGGCCATTGATTCAGCCATTCTTTCATCGGCATATCCTGCACCGTAAAATGATACAGTCCCACATGGTTGTACACCGCATCCTGTATGATCTTCATACCCTTTGCATGTGTGGCATCGATCAGGTTTTGATAAGCTGCATCCCCACCCAATCGGGCATCAATTTTATAATGATCGGTAAATGCGTATCCGTGTTCGGTACGATTGGGCATATCATTTTCCAATACCGGATTCAGCCATAAGCTGGTTATGCCAAGCGATTGCAAATAAGCAAGATGATTTTGTATCCCTTTCAGATCACCGCCATGGCGGTTGAAAACGGTATCGCGGTTGAGCGACTGGTCGCGCATGCCGGGTACCCGATCATTGGATGAGTCACCATTGCTGAACCGGTCGGGCATGATCAGGTATAACAGATCGGCTGAATTAATGCCTTGTGCAAAATCATTTCCATTTCCACTCCGGCGCGACTTCAACTCAAATACAATATCGAAAGGCGAAGATGCCCTTCCCACATTTATTTTTATGGTACCTGGTTTTGCATTAGCTGCAATACTCAGGTCGAGGAATACATAATTTTCGTTCTCTACTTTATTTATTTTCTCCAGCTTCACACCGGGATATTTGATGCTGATGGAATTTGACCATTGCCCAATAGAATTGCCATGTACCATCACCTGCACTTTATTCCATTTCATGCCTACCCACCAGTTACCGGGATAGCAGGTGTAAGTATTATTTTGAGCAAGGGTAAAACCAGAAATAGAAATGGTAATGAGTAACAGCAGCAATATCTTTTTCATACATCAATCTTTTTCTTTGATAAGGAAATAACAGATGACCGCAGCAACGATCATTAACCCGCCGCCAATTTGAACTGCGGCCAGTCGGTCATTGTGCAGCACATTTTTCATGACCCAGCCAAATCCTAATGAAGCAATGATCTCGGGCAGCACAATAAAGAAATTGAAGATGCCCATATAGACACCGATCTTGTTTTCAGGCAAAACCCCGCTCAGCATGGCATAGGGCATTGAAAGGATACTGGCCCAGGCGATACCGACACCGGTCATGCAACCGAAAAGCATATATTTATTTTCCACGAAAGCCACACTGATCAATCCGATAGCACCGGCGAGCAGACAAACTGAATGGGTTAATTTTCTTCCTAATTTTCTAGCAATGGTAGGCAGAATAAATGCAAAAAGAAAAGTAACTACATTATAAAAAGCGAGCGTAAGGCCTCCAAAATTTGTGCCCTGTCCATATAATGGATCTGTTTCACTGGTGGCATGAAAGATATTCCTTGCCACTGCAGGATTGTAAAAGAACCACATTAAAAATAATCCCGGCCAGGTAAAGAACTGAACCAGTGAAAGGATCTTCATTCTTTTGGGCATATTCGTGATGGCTTCAAATATCTCTTTCACACCACCTCCAAACCCAGTGTTGGAAACTTTCACCTTGTCTTTATATCCAAGATCCTGAGGAGGATATTCTTTCGAAGTGATTACTGTATATAAAACTGCAGCCGTAAAAAAGAAGGCTCCGATATAAAAACTCCATTTCACATTATCCGGAATTATTCCGCTTGCAGCGGTTTCACTGAAATGCAAAAAGTTGGTCATCATCCAGGGCAAGGCCGATGCTATACTGCCACCGAGTCCGATCATCAGACTTTGCATCACAAATCCCTGCGTGCGTTGATCTTCATTTAATTTATCGGCTACAAATGCCCTGAAGGGCTCCATCGCCACATTTCCAAAAACATCCATTACCCAAAGTAATCCTGCGGCCATCCACAATGCGCTGCTATGAGGCATGAATACCAGTGCGATGGTACTGAGTATGGCACCGATCAGGAAATAGGGACGCCTTCTTCCTAAAGTAGGATGCCAGGTTCTGTCGCTCATATACCCAATGACGGGTTGAACGAGCAACCCCGTTAACGGTGCCGCTAAAAACAACAGGGGTATCTGATCTGCATTGGCATGAAGATGTTCATAGATAGGCCCCATATTAGCTCTTTGTAAATCCCAGCCAAACTGGATACCAAAAAAACCCACACTCATGTTGATGATCTGTGACAGACGTAGTTTGGGTTTCACCCAGGCAATAGAATCAGACATAGCAATCGTTTAGTGGATAATAGCAATTGTGTAAAAAATACACTTTAATAAAAGTACAATAAAATACCAATCGGCAAAAAATAATCTGCCCTGGTTATCTATACTCGTATACGATATAGCCCCATGGCTCTACGCTGAACACATGCTTTTCGTCTACTTTTTCCCGAACACCCATGAACACATTCATCGGGTTTCCGGCAACCAGTTTATCGGAGATACTGAATTGTTGTGCTTGTTTCGACAGGTTCAGGATGACCACCACTTTATAATTGCCCTGCTGACGCGCATAAGCAAATACAGCATTGTCTTTTGTGGAGGTTAATTTTTTATAGGAGGCACTGGCTGCCAATGCTGGATTGTTTTTCCTTAAAGTCAGCAGCGTGCGATAAAATGACGCCATCGGATAATTCTTGCCCCAATCGATCGGATCTTTTACAAAGAATTTCAAACGTTTTTTATTGGCGATCTCTTGTCCGCTGTAGATCAAGGGCACCGACTGATAAATTGTTTGTGTGAATACCGCAAAGGTTTTATAGGCATCGCCATACTTTTCAAACTCGGTACCATTCCAGCTATTCTCATCATGATTGCTGGTGAAATACATGCGGTACGCATCAGCCGGAAAAGCCGCGATGCTATGGTTCAGCGCCGAATCAAAATGTTGCACATTTTGTTTTCCGGAATACAGATCACCCATTTCACGCATGATATTCCAGGAATAGGTAGCATCAAAACCGGCGGTATGCAAACTCGCGGCCTCCCCTTCAGCCAGCATGAACACTTTTTTAACCTTGTTCAACTGATCAATACATTCTTTCCAGAAATCTACCGGAACATCTCCGGCCACATCGCAGCGGAAGCCGTCGATACCGGTTTCTCGAAGCCAGAATTTCATGGCGTCGATCATACTGTCGCGCAGTTCTCTGTTGCTAAAATTCAGTTTACGTACATCGGTCCAGTCGTAGGGCGGTATCGTATTCCCCGCCGAATCCCTTGAAAAAAAGTCAGGATGCGTTTTGATCCAACCATTATCGTTGGCTGCATGATTGGCCACCCAGTCGGTGATCACTTTAAAACCCAGTGCATGCGCATATTTCACCATCGCTTTCCAGTCGGCCATGGTACCAAATTCCGGATTCACGGCCTTATAATCTTTCACGGCATAATAGCTGCCCAATTCAGTTTCATTCATTTTTCTTCCGGCCAGTCCGATCGGTGTTATCGGCATGAACCAGAGTATCTCTACCCCCATACTCCTTAACCTGGACAGTTGTTTTTCAAAATCCTTGATACTACTCGAAGCCGTATACTGCCGCAGATTCACTTCATAAATATTACTTTGACCACTCCATGCTGGATGGGTTTGCTGGGCTATTGCCGGAAAACAAAAAAACAATAAGAGGATGCCTAAAATGGGTAGCTGGAGCTTCTTGGTCATAAAATATATTTTTGGGAAGGTAGTAATTTTTTGAATTCATCTTTTTACCAATCGCGATATTCTGTGATACGTAAGGGCAAACTGATGAATTCTTTTCACCCGCATGATAAAAATCATTTTTATCGTGCAGCAGGAACCGCAATTTTGCATTATGTCTATCTGGAAAAATATCATCAAGCGGCCCTCCTAAGTTTTACCGCTCCTCTCCCTCTATCATCGCATCCACATTATTCACATTATCATCATCATTGTATGAAAACAATCATAGAACCATTCCGGATCAAATCAGTAGAACCCATTTATTTCAATACAGCTGAAGCGCGTCAGTTGATCCTTGAAAAAGCTTTTTACAACCCTTTCCTCATCCATTCCGAAGATGTGCTGATCGACCTGCTCACCGATAGTGGCACTTCAGCTATGAGCAGCAACCAATGGGCGGGCATCATGCAAGGAGATGAATCCTATGCCGGCAGTCCCAGTTTTTTCCGCTTTGAAAAAGCAATTAAGGATATCACCGGTTTGCCCTTGGTGATCCCTACCCATCAGGGCAGGGCCTCCGAAAAGATCTTATTCAGTATCATGGGTGGTAAAGGAAAATATTTTGTGAGCAACACGCTATTTGATACAACCCGTGCCAATATTGAATTTTCAGGTGCCGAAGGCGTCGATATGATCTGCGAAGAAGGCCGTTACCCTACTGTTCCTGCGCCCTTCAAAGGAAATATGGATACCGTAGCCCTGCAAAAATTCATTGACGAAAAAGGGGCTGAACATATTCCTTTATGCATACTAACGGTTACCAATAACTCCGGAGGTGGACAACCCGTGAGCATGCAAAATATCCGGGAAGTGCATGCCATTTGTAAAGCCCATGCCATACCCTTGTTCATTGATGCTTGCCGATTTGCCGAAAACGCATGGTTCATCAAACTCAGGGAACCCGGCTATGCCGATACTCCGGTTCCGGAGATCGTTCGCGAACTTTTTTCTTATGCCGACGGATGTACCATGAGCGCTAAAAAAGATGCCTTCGCCAATATCGGTGGATTCTTAGCCATGCATAACGAACAACTTGCTCAGCAGTGCAGAAACCTGCTGGTGATCACCGAAGGGTTTCCTACTTATGGCGGATTAGCAGGTCGCGACCTGGAAGCCATTGCCATCGGTTTACATGAAGTGATGGATGAACATTATCTGCAATATCGTATCCGCAGCATCGAGTACCTCACCAATAAACTGATCGCTGCCGGAGTGCCGGTGATGCAACCTGCTGGAGGACATGCGGTGTACCTGGATGCAAAAGGATTCCTGCCCCATATTCCTGTGGATCAGTATCCAGGCCAGGCACTGGTAGGTGCCCTGTATGTGCATGGTGGTATCCGCGGAGTAGAGATCGGTTCACTCATGTTCGGTAAATATGATGAACAACATCAGCTGGTACCGGCGGCATTAGAACTGGTGCGACTGGCCATTCCAAGAAGAGTATATACCCAAAGCCATATTGATTATGTATCGGAAGTAATCATTGAAGTGTTCAACAAGAGAAATGAAATTGAAGGATTGACGATCCTGGAAGAGTCGCCGATACTGCGACATTTTACCGTAAAATTATCGCCCATTAAAAAATAAAAAACAACCATTATGAAGCATATCAGAGAAAGCTGGGCCGAGCCCTACAAGATCAAGATGGTGGAGTTGTTGAAAATGACAACTGCTGCCCAACGAAAAAAAGCCATGCAGGAAGCTGGCTACAATACTTTTCTATTGAAGTCGGAAGATGTATACATCGACCTGCTCACCGATAGTGGCACATCGGCCATGAGCGACAGGCAATGGGCAGGCATGATGATGGGCGACGAAGCCTATGCAGGCAGCCGTAATTTCTATCACCTGGAAGAAGTGGTAAAAGATGTGTATGGATATAAATACCTGATCCCTACACACCAGGGCCGTGGTGCCGAAAATATCCTGTCGAAGATCCTCATCAAGAAAGGCGATATCATTCCGGGAAATATGTATTTCACCACTACCCGACTGCATCAGGAACTGGCCGGTGGAAAATTTGAAGACATCATCATTGATGAAGCGCATGATCCAGAAAATGAATTTGCTTTCAAGGGAAATGTTGACCTGAACAAATTGGAGAAGCTGATCAAAAAACATGGCGCAAAAAAAATACCGTATGTGAGCATTGCTACCAGCGTGAATATGGCTGGCGGACAACCCATCAGCATGCAGAACCTGAAAGCCATTCGTGCCCTCACCAAAAAACATGGCATCCGAATCATTCATGATATGACCCGCGTGGCCGAAAATGCTTTTTTCATTCAGCAAAAAGAAAAGGGACAGGGACATAAAACCGTAAAACAACTTGTAAAAGAAATATGTTCTTATACAGATGGTGCCACCATGAGTGCTAAGAAAGATGCGCTGGTGAATATCGGAGGATTCCTTGCGGTGAATGAATGGGATGTGTTTGAAGAAGCCAGAAATATGGTAGTGGTGTATGAAGGATTGCATACCTATGGTGGACTGGCAGGAAGAGATATGGAAGCCATGGCCATTGGTATTGGCGAAAGTGTGAGCGATGACCATATCAGGGCCAGGGTGGGTCAGGTGATCTACCTCGGAGAAAAAATGATCGAATATGATGTACCCATCGTGAAACCAATTGGTGGACATGGAATTTTTGTGGACGCAAAAAAATTCCTGCCCCATATTCCACAAACACAATACCCTGCACAAACACTGGCTGCAGAGATCTATCTGGATTCAGGTGTTCGCACCATGGAACGCGGCGTAGTATCTGCCGGAAGAAAAGCCAATGGAGAAAACTATTTCCCAAAACTGGAACTGGTACGGTTTACCATTCCGCGCAGGGTGTATACACAAGCCCATATGGATGTGATCGCTGAATCAGCCGCCAGGGTATTTGAAAGAAGAAAAAAGATACTGGGAATGAAGATGGTGTATGAACCCAAATACCTGCGGTTCTTCCAGGCCAGGTTCGCCAAACTATAACAGTAAGGCATATACGAAATATAAAAAGAAAAGCTAATTCCTATTGAAGAATTAGCTTTTCTTTTATACAGGATTGGATGTCTTGGATAGAATAATGGTTATTCATGGATTCAAGCTCTTGTTCAGCCTGTGTAAGGTCTTTTTCAAACTGCCCGTCATGATTGGAAACCAATGCTGGCAGACTCCGATAATAGGCAATTCCTTCTTTGAGGTTTTGATAAAATCCCTGGAAATATTTTTTCTTTTTCAGCAACTCTTCTTCAGGGATATCCAACTCCAGTTGTTCGTGCAAATAAGTAATGTACAAACGCAATTCCTTGATGAACATATGGGGGCGCAACCCTGGCGACAGTATATTGGTTCGCCCATAGATATGATCTGTCATGGTTTGCAAAGAAACGGCTTTAGAAAAATAGGCAATATTGGGTCCGGGGCAAATCGTTACGGCACTGAAATTTTTTACGAATACCTCATTGTATCGTATGGCAGCGGCATTGCTAAGGCCCTGACAAAGACATTCTTTATCAAGTACCTCATTGACCTGTCGGTTAAGTTCGGCTTCCGGCAGACCCATTGATCGCAGTTGTGCCAGTTTTAATCGCTGGTATTTTTGCGAAGCCGTACAAACCGGTTCGGTAGTGAATTCGGTATTAAAGGCCAGGTGCTTTTCGGTACAAGGGCTACCTGGTTTTCCACTTTCGATACGGGCGTGTTTTTCTTTTTCGGAGCTCGTTCCTTTAAGATAATGGAATCGAACACCCAGGGGTGAATTATGACTCAGCACCACATCTTTTTCTTTGGCAGCAGCCAGTAGTTGCAGGGTAGCTTCATCTACCGTTGTAGCTTCTGGTACCAACAAGAATGGAGTGCCCCAGCCAGTACTTTCAATATGATACTGGCGATGTAAAAATTTGTCTTCTTCATGGGTTCCAATACCGCCCTGTGCAGAAAAACTGATGTGCGGAGGATACAGAAATTTCCGGTTGCTCTTTTTTTCCAGCGCCGCATTATAAATTTCGAATAAAGTATCGATCAATTCCTGACGTCTGTTCTTAAATTCTTCCAGGATGGGTCCCATCAGGTATCCATCAGTTGCAAAAGCATGCCCACCACAATTCAATCCGGATTCGATCCGGAACTCACTTACCCAAATACCCTTTTTTGCCAGGTATTTTCCCTGGATCAATGCCGAGCGATAATCGCTTACTTTAATGATCACTTTTTTGGTAAATCCTCCGTCTTCATTCACATTGAATTCGGGACATTGCTCCAAGTAATTATACAAACGCGGATTCATTCCTGCCGAAAAAACCACAGAGGAATTGCTGAGGTTACTTTTCGCATATCCCCGCAGCGCGGCTACAGCATCAGAACCATCGGCAATCAATTCTCCCTGCTTATTAAAATTGTTCCGGTCGGTTTTGGTCATGATGTTCACATCAATACTTCCGGGCTTGATATTGTTGCGCAGGTACTGTTCAATTTTTTCTTTCTCAACAGGATTAGGACTATTCATCATTTGCCTGTACATCTGCTTCAGGGCACTGTCTTCAGGCAACATCTCGAAATATTTTACAATTTCAGACCCTGCTTCAAAGGCAGCATGTTTCAATTTTTCAAATTTCTCCTGCACCATCGTATTCACCAGGTTAAGGTAATCGGTGATCCTTTTTGCCCTGCAATCAGGTTCATGCCTGCTGATCGGTTGGTATGTTTGATTGGATAATGGATAGTAATGACTGCGCATCATTTCTACAAGTCGGTCTTCTACGATGGAGATGACCGATGAAATGCCGAAATGGGCCACTTTTATAGGCGTGTCAATGGTATAGGCTAACCCCATTACCGGGATATGAAATTTATGCTGCGGAGAATAATACATGCTTGATAATAAAGTGATTGAATAGGCAAAAAACATCAGTCAACAGGAGAATCAACAAAATAGATTCGCAATGAAGCACCAGTAGATTGATGGGTGCAGTAAAGATATGCGTATTAAGGACATAAATATCCTTAATTAGAATGAATGGATGTTAATTAACTAAGAATTTCGGCTCCAAATGATCTTTTTACCAAATCCCTGGGTGCTGTCGGTCATTTTGATATGGTCGGCCCGAACGGTCCATAGTTCACCGGGCAATACCAGTGCCAGGGGGAATTTTTTATGATAATACCCTGATACTTTTTGAGTCAGCGGATCGGCATGATCCAATACCACCCCCTCGAACTGAATGCCCTGTACCAGTATTTTGCTCAATTTATCGGGCAACACGGTTCCGGCAATGGCAGTATGGCCACTCATCAACTGGGCATGGTGCGAGCCTTTTGAAGACTTAAAATAAAATAAACCGGCATCAGGATTGAATGCATAAAATGCGCTGAAGCAATACGGCTTGCCCTGATCATCCACCACACACATGCTGGCACATGTTTGTTGCTGCAAAAAATTAAGAATATGTTCGTTCATGATATTTTTATGATTTTAACCGGGCAGGCATTCGCTACTTCACGGCATTGCTGTTCCAGATCTTTGTTCACCGGAAGAATGAACAGGTCTTTTTTAGCAACCGACCAGAGCAGGGTAACCTTACCATCTTTTTTTGAAAGCCGCCAAAGTTCCGGCTGCATTTCAAAGCAGATGCCGCAACCAATGCATTTGTTCCGGTAATAGATAATGGTAGGCATTTTAGTTGTCGATGATTTTATACAATTTATCCTTCACCGTTATCTTGGCTTCCACAGGGAATGTGATCTTATCGCCTTTTACGGCCTGATCGGCTAATACCCCATTCACCGTAAGGGTGAGCATCTGCTCCCGTGCCATGCCCAATTGCGGGCCCGAGATCATGAGCTGGTCGCCTACTTTTACGGTACCCGACTCGATCAGGAATTCTCCGATCTTTTTTCTGGGGTAATATTTGCTGCCACGGCCCACATATACTTTTTTTTCTGTGGCCACGGAGCCTGGCTGACTGGCCCACTCGCCCATCTTACGCCCCAGGTAATACCCTTCCCAAAATCCACGATTATATACCGTAGCAAGCCTTTTCATCCAGTTCTCGATCTTTTCTGTTGTATAGGCCTTGTCTTCAATAGCGTTTATGGCTTCGCGATAGCATTGGGTTGTGGTAAATACATAATCGGATCCCTTGCTCCGCCCTTCTATCTTCAGCACTGAAATACCACTAAGCAACAGTTGATCGAGCATGTCGATGGTACACAGATCTTTGGGCGACATGATATATTCATGATCGATCAGCAATGATTCCTGTGTTTCGGTATCGGTAACGGTATACGTTCGGCGGCAATTTTGTATGCAGGCCCCGCGGTTGGCAGAAGCATTTTGGCTATGCAGACTCAGGTAGCATTTACCTGATACGGCCATGCACAAAGCACCATGAACAAAAGCCTCCAGTTTCACCAATTGACCTGCCGGCCCAATGATATGCTTTCTTTTTATCTCCTTTGAAATATGGGCTACCTGCTTCAGGGTGAGTTCCCTGGCCAGCACCACTACATCGGCAAAGGCCGAAAAAAACTGAACTGCTTCTATATTGCTCACATTGGCTTGGGTAGAAATATGCAAGGGTATCTGTAATTGCCTGCAATACTCGATCACTGCAAAGTCGGAAGCGATCACCGCATCAATTCCCCGCTTTTTCACTTCCTTCAAGATGGTTTGCAGCAATTGCATATCATGCTCGTACATTACTGTATTGAGGGTGATATACGAACGGATGCCCGCCTTCTTACAGATGGCAGCAACTTCCTGAATATCTGAAATAGAAAAACCTCCGGAAGAGCGGGTACGCATATTCAATTGCTCAACGCCAAAATATATGGCATCTGCCCCGGCCTTGATGGCTGCCTGCAGACAGTCGAACGAACCCACGGGCGATAATAATTCAATAGTTTTCTTTACCATAACAACAGCACTGCTTAGATCATTAATTTAGAAAAGCATCTTTTGAATTGGCCAATATTCCTGTCTGCGCCTGAATTTGGCTAAGAATATTACGGGCTTCCTCCATGTCGAAATCTTCCCGATCCAATTTTTTTACCCCCATCCTGCTCAACTCGAAATAACCATCAGGCTCCAGGGCATGCATACGCAAACAGGCTTTGGAACATTTCAACGAGCAACCATCAATGGCAATGATACGCCTGCCAGAACCAGCCATTTGCAACATTTTTTTTACGCTGCCCCCCACCCCGGCGATGCATGACATTTCTGCCAAACCCTGCCGATGCAACTGAACAGCAATATAATTGGCCATCTGAGCGGCACTGGAACAACCTGAACAGGAATACACTAAAGGGCGCTCAAACATTCGATGATGCACCACTGATGGGTTACCCGCATGAAATTGCTGCTTGAAGGCTGCCAAAAGATAATGGAGGCGCCAGGTAGTTTGAATCTTACATTGAAGCCAGAAATGCTGTATCATGTTCGGAAACATTTCAGATTTGTACAAATGAATTTGCTATACATTCAACGCATTAATAGAATCATTAATCCGCTGATTTATTTTTTGTTCCTATACGCAGAATTATTGGGCAAATATAATATTTATGGATAATTTTGTCTCTAATTCTTTTTCATTTACTACTATGGCTTCAGACAGGCAAAAAAACATCATCATCACGCTACTTATTGCTGCTTTTTTGCTTTATTCCTTTTATTTATACTCCACCCTTCCCGTACAACGGTACCGCAGCAGCGAGGTCAGTGATCGGGGAAAAATGGTATGGCAGCGCTATAATTGTATTTCCTGCCACCAGATCTACGGATTGGGCGGGTACCTGGGGCCCGACCTCACTAATGTGTATTCATTTAGGGGGAAGGATTATATCAAAGCATTCCTGATGACTGGAACCCCAACCATGCCAAATTTTAACTTGTCGGATGAGGAAATGAACGACCTGATAAGCTATCTGAATAATATTGACAGCTCAGGAAAATCTGATCCGCGCACTTTCACCATTAAACCTGATGGAACCATTGAACAAAAATAAACTTACCACGTCGAAAATGTTTATGGTAGCAGGCCTGCTGCTGCTCGGCGCTGGTATGCTGTTCGGACTCACAGGAGCCATGCAGTATATTCGCCCCGGATTTTTAAAAGAAGCCCTGTCGTTTGAAAAAACAAGGCCCTTGCATGTTTCCTCGGTGGTTTTCTGGATCATATTCGGTGCGGTGGGTACCATGACCACTTATTTGCAACAGTATACCGGCAAAAAATTATACTCACACCTGCTATTTCAATTGCAATTGTTACTATTCTCTGCAGCGGTGCTCGCGATCCTGGTCTCTTATTTTTTTGGAGTATTTGGTGGAAGGGAATACTGGGAATTCAATCCAGTATTGGCCATACCCATCGTATTGGGCTGGCTCCTTTTCCTGTTCAATTTTATTAAGTCGATCGATTCGTTCAAATCACAACCGGTGTACATCTGGATGTGGCTGACCGGTTTATTTTTCTTCCTATTCACTTTTCTTGAATCCTATTTATGGATATTCCCTTATTTCCGTAATAATATCATCAACGACATGACGGTTCAGTGGAAATCGTATGGATCCATGGTGGGCGCCTGGAATATGCTGATCTATGGCAGCAGTATTTTTTTAATGGAAAAGATCAGTGGCAATAAGGATTATAGTCGCAGTAAAATTGCCTTTGCCCTGTATTTCACCGGACTGTTCAACCTCATGTTCAACTGGGGACATCATATTTACACATTGCCTACCTATCCGTTTATCAAACATATCAGTTATGCCGTAAGCATGACCGAACTGGTCATTTTCGGCCGAATCCTTTTCAAATGGCAATCTACCGTCAGTGATGCCCGCAAACTATTTCATCAAACAGCCTACCGGTTCCTGGTAGCCGCAGATGTTTGGGTCTTTCTATCCCTGGGACTCGCCATCCTTATGTCGATCCCGGCGATCAACGTATATACTCATGGCACCCATATTACCGTAGCGCATACCATGGGAACCACCATTGGTATTAACAGCTTCTTGTTGCTGGCATTTGCATTTGATTTGCTGTACGATAGCTGCCGGCCTTTTTCAATGCTTAAAAACAGGTTGCGACTGGGTTACTGGATCACTAATATCTCTTTATTTATTTTCTGGATAAGTTTGATCATTGCAGGCGTTTGGAAAGCCAAGTGGCAGATGAGCACCAACAAGATCCCGTTCAACGAAATGATGCTACAACTGAAACCTTGCTTCATCATCATACTAAATAGCGGGATCCTGATGTTCATTGGCATCCTGATCTTAATTTTCCCGCTGATAAAAAATCAGGTATTGTGTTACCTGGATACCCGGGCAAAACAAATAAAAAATAATAACAGGAATGCGGCTGATGCCTATTCCATCGACTGATGAATGGCTAAACCCCAAAAAGAAAAATGTTAGCACTCGCAAAAATATTCCATTTTGAAATGGCCCATGCCATTCACGGTTATGAAGGCCCCTGTAAACATATTCATGGGCATTCCTATGAACTGCACGTGAGTGTAGGCTCAACAAACCATGCAGACGGATACATTCCTTCACCCGGATTTGTCATTGATTTCAAAGAAATTAAAAAACTTGTGGGCGACAATATCATTTCGAAGTTCGACCACAAACTATTATTATCAAACGCTTTTTTACAAGTACACCCGGGGGTTGAAAAACTGGAAAATCTTGTGCGCTGGGAATCGGAACCAACCGCCGAAAACTTATTGCAGTATTTCAGGGAAGTGCTGACAGAAAAACTGCCAGCGCATATCAACCTATTGCAATTAAAACTTTTTGAAACCAAAGATTCTTATGCAGTTTGGCATTTATAAGTTCATCAATTAAATCATTAACATGTTTTCCAAAGCCACGGAATATGCCTTAAGGGCAACCATCTATATTGCCCAAAAGGGTTCTGAAGAAAACAAATTAGGCATAAATGAGATCGCTGAAGCCATTGGTTCGCCCCGATCATTTACAGCAAAGATCATGCAATTGCTGACCCGCGATCATCGGGTGGTGAGTGCTGTACGAGGACCAAATGGAGGTTTTTATATTTCAGAAAAATCTAAAAACCTTCCGGTACGCGCTATCCTGGAAGCCATGGGTGAAGAACATGTGCTGGATAAATGTGTAATGGGATTGAAACTGTGCTCCGAAAAGCAACCCTGCCCCATGCATTCAAAGTATAAAATAATAAGGAAGCAACTGATCAAATTATTTGTTGTCAAAACCATCAGGCAATTATCGAGTGAAATAAAAGACGGGGTGGTATTTATTCATCAGGGAAAAAAAGGAAAGAAAATATAACTTACTGCCCTTACTTTCCGATACAGAACTTTGAAAAAATATAATCCAGCACATCCTCATTGCTCAGGTCGCCGGTGATCTCAGAAATAAAATGCAGGCAATGACGGATAGGAA
>CAIRHQ010000103.1 GCA_903878475.1 uncultured Bacteroidota bacterium
ACTACCACCATGCGTGCCATGGAGTCTTCTTTCACGGCACAAAAAATGCTGAAACCATCTGAAGGCTGGACCAATCATTTTATCCATCCGCCGTATAATTTTAATATTGCTGATGCACTGGTCACCAATTTCCATCTGCCAAAAACAAGTCTGCTGATCATGGCCTGCGCATTTGCCGGCTACGACCTGATGATGGAAGCCTATAAAAAAGGAATCAAGGATAAATACCGCTTCTTCAGTTATGGCGATGCCATGCTGATCATTTAGTAGTTAAGATATACTTTCAAAAAGCTCCTCAACCAAGGAGCTTTTTTTGTGCCCTTGCATCAGAAAAAATGTACTATTAATTGTAATGCAGTTTTACTAACTTTAGTTTCACTAAACTTTCAGTATGAAAACGATCGGTCAATGGCTAACTGAATATGGCGAAAGCCACCAGGATCATACCAACAAAACCATTCACTGGATCTGTGTTCCCATCATATTCTTTACCATTACCGGAATGTTGTACAGCATAAAACTTCCATATTGGATTGAGGGACATCAGGTAAATATTGCCTTGATCGCTATGCTGGTATTGCAATTGTATTATATCAAGCTTTCGCCAAAATTATGGGTGGGTTTGCTGGCGTTTTCCGTTTGCTGCTTGTTTCTTTGTCACCAGATTGAACGGATGAATATTGCCCCGCTCTGGATGATCTGTCTGATCTTATTTGTAACAGCCTGGGTAGGTCAGTTCTATGGCCATCATGTAGAAGGGAAGAAGCCATCATTTTTTAAAGACCTGCAGTTCCTGCTGATCGGACCGGCATGGCTGATGAGTTTTATTTACCAGCGATTGGGTATCAAGTTTTGATACATGGCTTGACTGCCTGATGAGCTATAATTGCATTGGACGATCGTACGTTGAATACAATGTTCTATCCCACACCTTCAACTTATAATCTAAACAATCCCTTGTTCAGTAATTGCAGTGTTTGTTCTTTATCATTGCGTGCGATCAGCAAGGAGATATTATGACGGCTTCCTCCATAGCTGATCATCCTCACAGGTACTACAGCAATTGATTCAAAAAGTTTCTGCATGATATCCTTGGTTTCGGTGATCTCATTACCTACAATGGAAACGATGGTTTGATTGGTATCGATTTCAACTGTACCAAACACTTCCAGTTCTTTGGTAATCTCCGTTAAATAAATATCATTGTCGATCGTAACGGAAACGGCTACCTCAGAAGTAGTGATCATGTCGATGGAGGTCCTGTATTTTTCAAACACTTCAAAAACTTTACGCAAGAAACCATATGCCAGCAACATCCTGCTGCTTTTGATCTTGATGGCGGTGATACCGTCTTTTGCCGCAACAGCTTTTACCCCTACGCTTCCTGCTTTTTCTGTGATCAGTGTTCCCTTGGCTTCCGGGAAAAGTGTATTCAATAACCTTACGGGTACATTATAATATTGTGCCGGCCATATACTGGCCGGATGAAGGATCTTGGCTCCAAAATAAGCGAGCTCGGCAGCTTCTTCAAAACTAAGCTGGTCGATGGGTACTGTTTTTTCAACTACCCGGGGATCATTATTATGCATCCCGTCAATATCGGTCCAGATCTCACATACACTGGCGTTGATGGCAGCGGCAATAAGGGATGCGCTGTAATCACTTCCGCCGCGCTTCAAATTATCAACTTCTCCCCTTGCATTGCGGCTGATATATCCTTGCGTGATAAATATATTTTTATCCTTATGCTTTTGCAGCAGTTGAGCCAGTTTCACTTTGATGGTCCCAATTTGTGGTTCATCATATCCATCTATCGTCATGAAATCGAGAGCGGGCAACAACACATGATCCAAACCCGCTTCATCCAAGTACACGCAGAATATTTTTGTGCTCAATAATTCGCCTTGTGCCAGAATATCTTTATTAAGTGCCTCACTAAAAGAAATTTTCAGAATGATGGTTAGAAATTCAAAATGTTCGGCAATAATTGCCCCTGCCCTTTCAAGCGATTGCGGTTGCTTCAGCAGATCTTTTATGAATTGGCGGTAATGCAGTTCAAGCGCATCAATTTGTTCTCTGGCGGCATTACGGTCGCCCTTCGATAATGACTGACTGATCTCCACCAGCGCATTGGTTGTTCCGCTTAGTGCGGAAAGCACAACAATTTTTGGCTCTGCATCTTTACTGATGAGCTTGGCTACTTCCTGCATGCGGTGCGGTTTACCAACGCTGGTACCGCCGAATTTCATTACTTTCATCCTTGATTTTTTGGATTGCAAATATACTATTACGCTGGGTATTTTATGCTAGAATCTGACTAGCCCAACTGCAGGTCATATTTTTTGCCGATGGCTTGAAGATCTTCCAGCACGGCATTTCCCAGGGGAATGCCATTTGCTCTTCTATCCAATTCCATTTCTCTTTCGGGATCTCCGGGTATGATTATTTTACTTTCCCCTTCAACAGGCTTTGCTTCCCTAAAGCGACGGATCCATTTGTCCATATTTGATTTGAACTCATCGGTGCTTCTGAATGCATCTATGCGCATGGCACCAAAAAAATGTCCTATCCCTTCACCCGGCAACTGGTCGGGCATGGGTACATAGGCGGGGAATGGAGGCACCCAGGGACCAAAGTTGGCTCCACTGAGTACTCCTGAAAAAATATCTACGATGGCGCCCAAAGCGTATCCTTTATGACTTCCATGCTCACGATCGCCACCGAGCGGAAGCAAAGCGCCTCCATTTTTCAATGCATGGGCATCGTTGGTGGGTTTTCCATCCTGCGTTTGTACCCAACCGTTAGGTACTGCTTCATTTTTGCGTTGCAGGATCTCGAGTTTTCCATTGGCGGCAGTGGTGGTAGCAAAGTCGGCCACAAATGGTGGCTCTGATCCGGCCGGAATGGCTACGGCAATAGGATTGGTACCCAATAATTTCTCTACGGAAAAGGTTGGCGCTACCAGGGCTGAGGCATTGGTCATGGCCATACCGATCATATCGTGTGGGAGGGCCATCATGGCATGCTGTCCGGCTATACCAAAATGGTTGCTATGTTTCACGGCTACCCAACCTGTGCCTACCATTTTGGCCTTTTCGATGGCCATCTGCATGGCATATGGAGCTACTACTAGGCCCAGTCCTGCATCGCCATCCACCACAGCAGTAGAAGGCGTTTCATGGATGACGCGAATGTCTGGAGTAGCATTCACTCTTCCAACTTCCCATAGTCTGATATATCCTGATAAACGGGCTACACCATGACTTTCAATTCCTCGTAGGTCGGCACTCAATAAACTGATCGTGGCGGTATCGGCATCTTTCTCTGAACATCCCATGCAGATAAAAATGCCCTTGGTAAATGCATATAATTGTTCGTAACTGTACATCTTATTCATCGCACAAAAATAATGATTATGCCACAGATGGCTTTGCATCAGGCATAAATAGAAAACCGTTCATAGAAATGAACGGTTTGTTTTGCTCAACCTTCTGCTTATGTAAAAAAAATGAAATGGCAATTGATCCAATTGTTCATTCAGGATAATAGATAACAAATGGGTAAAAAGGTTTAAAGCTTGCATAAAAAAACCGGTTCAATTTGAACCGGTTCATATGATTTTAGATAAGAATTACCTCAAGAAAAGTATTTCCCTGTATTTAGGCAGCAGCCAGAATGCATCATCAACCAGCAGTTCCAGTTTATCAACATGATAGCGGATGGTATCGAAATGCAAGCCTTTTACCTGATCACAATAGGCAATTGCTTTTTCTCTGGTATCAGTGATCTCATTGGCTTTTTTACGGGCTTCGATCATTTTTTCCACATGATCACTGATTACGTTGATATGATCGCTGATGGCTTCCAGCACCTGCAATTGATTGGCATATGATTTTGTGGATAGTCCTATTGCTTTTAACCCGCTGATATTGCTCACCAGCACATTCTGATATTTAATGGCGGATGGCAGTATGAAAGTTGTAGCCAAGTCGCCCATAACACGGGCTTCGATCTGTACTTTTTTAACATAGGCTTCCAGCATGATCTCGTGCCTGGCTTCCAGTTCTGCATGGTTGTAGATCTCATTGCCGGCGAACAGTTTTTTCGTTTGTTCGGTCACATAAGCATCCAATGCAAGCGGAGTAGTTTTTACATTGGGCAAACCACGTTTGGCGGCTTCCTTCTCCCATTCTTCGCTATAACCATCTCCTTCAAACAATACTTTTTTACTGTCGACGATATATTTCTGGATCACCTGCATTATCGCAACTTCTTTCTTCTCCCCTTTCTCGATCAGCTTATCTACTTCAATTTTAAATTGTTTAAGGGTTTGAGCCATGATCGCATTCAGGGTGGTCATTGCATTGGCACAATTGGCAGAAGAACCTACGGCACGGAATTCAAATTTATTTCCGGTGAAGGCAAAGGGTGAAGTTCTGTTCCGGTCGGTATTGTCGAGCATCAGTTCAGGGATGCTTTTATGAATGTCGAGTTTCAGCATCGCTTCATCCTGTTCATCAAAATGACCGGATACCCTTGTTTCCACCTGTTTCAACACTTCAGTCAGGTATTTACCGATGAATATGGAGATGATGGCCGGAGGAGCTTCGTTTGCCCCTAACCGGTGGTCATTACCTGCAGAGGCGATAGATGCACGTAAGAGGTCGGCATAATCATGCACCGCTTTAATGGTGTTCACAAAGAATGCCAGAAACATTAGGTTGGTCTTGGGTGTTTTACCCGGTGCCAACAGGTTCACACCGGTATCGGTGGCCATGCTCCAGTTATTGTGTTTTCCGCTGCCATTGATGCCGGCAAAAGGTTTTTCGTGCAACAGCACTTTCAGGTTATGCCTTTTGGCCACGCGCTCCATGATATCCATCAACAGGGTGTTGTGGTCAACAGCCAGGTTGGTTTCTTCAAAGATGGGAGCACACTCAAACTGTGCGGGTGCTACTTCATTATGGCGTGTGCGAATGGGGATACCCAGTTTATAGCTTTCCTGTTCAAAGTCGCGCATGAAAGCGTATATGCGTTCGGGTATGGCTCCAAAATAATGGTCGTCTAATTGTTGTCCTTTAGCAGGTGCATGACCGAACACGGTACGTCCGGTAAGCAATAGATCAGGACGGGCATTGGCCAACCCGGCATCTACTACAAAATATTCCTGTTCCCAGCCAAGGGTAGCGGTTACTTTAGTTACATTTTTATCGAAATACTGGCAAACGTCAACGGCTGCTTTATCCAGCGCCACCAATGCTTTCAGCAAGGGTGTTTTGGTATCCAGCGATTCGCCAGTATAAGAAACAAAGATGGTGGGAATGCAAAGGGTCTTGCCTTGTCCGATCTCCATGATAAATGCCGGAGAGGATGGATCCCAGGCGGTATAACCCCTGGCTTCAAATGTGGCCCTTAAGCCGCCACTGGGAAAAGAGGATGCATCTGGTTCCTGTTGTATGAGGGCAGCTCCTTCAAATTCTTCAATGGGGGTGCCATCGCTTTTCAAAGTGAAAAATGAATCGTGTTTTTCGGCTGATAAACCGGTGAGTGGTTGAAACCAGTGGGTGAAATGGGTTACTCCTTTACTTTCTGCCCAGGCACGGATGCCATTGGCGATCTGAGAACCCATATTCCGGTCAATTTTTTTACCCCCACGTGTAGATGCAACCAGGCTTTTATAGGCTTCGTCACTTAAAAACTGACGTGCCACCTGGAGGGTAAATACATTTTCATTGAAAATGGCAGTGATCTTTGCAGATCCTTCAACCCTGATCTCAGGGGGGTTACTACTTAAATTGTCAAGTGCTTTAAAGCGTAAAGATTGCATGTTTTTTTGGTTTATGACTGCAAAAAAACATTAAATCTATTTATAAAACAATATTTTCAGAACAAATGCACCTTAATTTAACAGATTGTGGAAAAATAATTTATATTACTTTATTTTATTATTTTAAAAATCAGACCCCATTTGATCCAGTCGGTAAGCAGCAGCAAGGGGGTGATGAGGAAAGGCAGATACAGACTTCGATAGCGCAGCAATGTACCCAGGTTGGGCACGATATAGCCTATGAATAGAAATAGACTAAAGACGAAGAAAATAGAAAAAACAAGGAAACCTCGTGAATGGTCGGAGGCAATTCTTATCCGGTAAAACAAGAAAGCAAGGAATAATAATTCATAGCATAGCCATTCCAGGTTCATGGGTAACAAGATGCGAGAAGGCAATTCCCAAACATAGGGCCTGAGCAGCACATGACTGAGGGCCTGCGGCATATTCACCAATAAACTTTCCCCGCTGGATGAAAGAGGCCGCAGCGGAATGGCAGTAACGGAAGGGGGCAGTTGCAAAAAATCGGCCTGTTTTTGCAGCAACAATCCCATTGGATTTATGGATGGACTGATCACAGGCATCACGAAGAAAAGGATGCCCGACAATCCATACAGGATTATAAAAACGCGCAATGC
>CAIRHQ010000104.1 GCA_903878475.1 uncultured Bacteroidota bacterium
ACCTTTTGTTACCGAAGGTTTCCCTTTCGGAGATACCGTCATCGTGTTTAAAGTAAAAGAGAAAGTTTTTTTACTGGTCCCTTTGGATACCATTCCCTTACAGTTCAATGTAAAATGCGACCCTTCGCTGGCGATCGAACTCAGGGAGGATTACCCGGATTCAGTTTTGCCCGGATATCATATGAATAAAAAGCATTGGAATACTGTAATCGTTGATGGAAAACTTTCCAATAAGCAGTTGATCGAAATGGTGGATGAATCCTACCGGCTGGTAGCTAAAATTAAATAATGCAGTGATCGCTCAGTATCCCATTATTGAATAAATATCATCCCAATTTTTTTGCAGTACACATCCAATCCCATGGATAGGGCCCTTTCAGCCATTTGGGTGGCTTATGGAATTCGGTATTCCATCCATAATTTATCTTGGTTACCTGGGTCACTTCAAATCCTTCAAGGGTAAGTAATAATTCCAGTTCTTCTTTCAAATAATGTTTGGTGGGCACATCATCAATATCCGTTACGCCTTGTTTTATATTGCTGATCTGTTTAATGGCTCTGTTTCCTTCAGGCTTTACATCTTCATGCGCATCATCTACATTCCATCGGTTGGCAATGATATTGCTGTATAATTTAGATTCTAGTGAAGGTACAACCAGTACCAGTTCGCCGCCTTTGTTCAAGCAAAGGGAAAGTGCTTCAAAGAAATTGATCCTTTTTTTCAGCGAGTCGGTTAAAATGGCATTGATACAAATAGCCGTATCGCAGGGGGTTACGGTAAGGTCGTTGCCCGACATGTCCATCCGAACATAATCTACGTTCTGATATTCCGTGTATTTTTCTTTGGCGATCTGCAGATTGATTGCGGAGATATCGGCGGCGATCACCTGTTTAAAAAGCGGTGCCAGTACCGGTATCCACTTGCCTACGGCGCAACCAATATCGATAATGGTTTTCTGTGGAGCAGCCATCTCTTGAATGGCTTGAACGATGATGCCTGAAGTATCGTTGCGCAACACATCAAAGATCTCGTCTTCGTATTTTGGCGCAATGGTTTCCCAGTATTTTCTATCCATGCCAGTATTGTTTTACAAGGTTAGGGTACAAATGTATGGGCTAAACAAGAACAGCTGTTGTAAATTAATGCACAGCCTGTGCGTTCAGTTTATTTTTTAAACTGGTTACTTACGATCAGTTCCTTACTACCGGGAGTATAACTGTAAAATCCTTCACCGCGTTTTACACCCAGTTTGCCTGCAGTAACCATATTCACTAATAAGGGGCAAGGAGCGTATTTTGGATTGCCGAAGCCATCAAATAAAACCTGCAGGATACTCAAACAAACATCCAGTCCGATGAAATCGGCTAGTTGTAATGGTCCCATTGGGTGTGCCATTCCGAGTTTCATCACAGTATCAATTTCTTCCACACCGGCCACGCCTTCATATAAACTGCAGACGGCCTCATTGATCATGGGCATCAGGATACGATTGGCAATGAAACCAGGATAGTCATTCACGGTGCAAGGAACTTTCCCTAGTTGCTTGCTCATGGCTACAATGGTTTCCGTTACTTCTTTTTTTGTGGCGTAGCCATTGATGATCTCCACCAGTTTCATCACCGGTACAGGGTTCATGAAATGCATGCCGATCACGGCATCCGGGCGATTGGTAACAGAGGCTATCTTGGTGATGGAAATAGAAGACGTGTTAGTGGCCAGGATGCAGGCGGCTGGTGCTGCTGCATCGATCTGTTTGAAGATGGATAATTTAAGATCCATATTCTCGGTAGCTGCTTCGATCACCAGGTCGGCCTGTTTTACGCCGCTTGGGATATCCGTTGCCGTTATGATATTGCCTAGTGCAGTTGATTTATCTGCTTCGGTGCTATTTCCTTTGGCAATTTGCCGGTCGAAATTTTTAGCAATGGTAGCCAGTGCTTTTTCCAATTGAGGGGCACTAACATCGATCAGGGTAACTGAAAATCCGTGTTGTGCAAATACATGCGCAATACCATTGCCCATGGTACCGGCTCCGATAACGCTAACTTGCTTGATCATATAATCTTATTTTTTGTAATGCCTTTATTTAAAGGCATTCAATCCGGTTACATCCATACCGGTGATGAGTAAATGAATATCATGAGTGCCTTCATAGGTGATCACACTTTCCAGGTTCATCATATGGCGCATGATGGGGTATTCGCCTGTAATACCCATTCCGCCTAACATCTGGCGGGCATCCCGGCAAATATTCGTGGCTATTTCACAGGCATTGCGTTTGGCCATACTCACTTGCTGGGGTGTTACCCTTCCTTCATTCATCAGTACTCCCATCCTCCAGTTCAGCAGTTGAGCCTTGGTGATTTCGGTCACCATTTCAGCCAGTTTCTTTTGTTGCAACTGGAATCCGCCGATCGGTCTTCCAAACTGAATTCTTTCTTTGCTGTATTGTAACGCAGTATGGTAACAATCCATAGCAGCTCCGATGGCTCCCCAGGCAATACCATACCTGGCCTTGGTTAAGCATCCCAAAGGACCTTTCAATCCTTTAACATTGGGTAAAATATTTTCTTTAGGAACTTTTACATTGTCGAATACGAGTTCGCCGGTTGCGCTGGCACGCAGGCTCCATTTGCCGTGTGTGGTGGGCGTGCTGAATCCTTCCATCCCTCTTTCCACTATCAGTCCACGCATATCACCTGCTTCATCTTTTGCCCAAACCACCGCCACCTGTGCAAATGGTGCGTTGCTGATCCACATCTTGGCGCCATTCAGGATCACATGATCACCGGCATCTTTGATATTGGTAAGCATGCTACTCGGATCACTTCCATGATTGGGTTCGGTTAAACCAAAACAACCCAGCCATTCTCCACTGGCAAGTTTGGGTAAATATTTATTGCGTTGTGCTTCGCTGCCGTATTGGTAAATAGGGAACATGACCAGACTTCCCTGCACACTGGCCGTAGACCGTACGCCGCTATCGCCTCTTTCCAGTTCCTGCATCATAAGTCCGTAACTGATATAATCCAATCCGCCTCCACCATATTGTTCAGGGATGGTAGGACCGAAACAACCCAGATCGCCCAGTTGTTTTACGATCTGCTGCGGGAATTCAGCTTTTTGCGCATAGTCCTCGATGATAGGAGATATTTCTTTTTTCACATAGGTCCTAACCGCATCCCGAATAAGCAGGTGCTCTTCGGTTAGTAATTCATCTACATTAAAATAATCGGGGGATTGAAAATTATCGGTTTTAGCAGCCATATCGTTGTTTTGAAATGATCGTTTAGGTTCAGCATCAGGTGGCTGATAGGCGAACACTATTCTGCCCGCAAAGATAATATGTTCAGGTGGATGACGGCAACTGTTTTTGGATAGAATTAGATCTCCATTTACCGTCGTATTAACCAGACTAGTATTTTTTAAAAGCTTATATTCACTTCGGAATTATCACATATTTCATTCATTTTGTAAGATGGGAAGGAGAAGAATACCAATATTGTATCTGATGATCGCAGGTTGTTTATTTACTGCTTGTCAGAAAGAATTGACTTCTTCCAATGCGTCAGGATCCGGAATTCCACCTCGTCCTGATACGCTCACAGCCGGTTGGTCGAAAGTGACGATTGCCGGTGAAAAATCCATTGCCGATATTTTTTTCTCATCGCCCGCAATAGGCTTCGCTGTAGGCTCAAAGATCTATAAATCGGTAGATAGCGGACATACCTGGAGAGCCATGTACACAGGAGATGCCATGTCTAATATTTATATGTTGGATGATGCACTAGCATTTTTTGTTCATGGCGATATCCTAAGCACAGATAACGGGGGCAATAGTTTTACCACCAACAATGGCATGTCGCTGGCACAGGATGTGTTCATCCTCGACAATGTATTTGGGTATGCTACTTCGTATAATGGTTTTTTTCAGTCTTATAATGGTCGGCCCTGGACAAGGATTTATACCGTAGGGTTAAATTTGAGTGGTGGTTATTCTTCTTTGTTCTTTATCAGTTCATCCGCCGGCTGGGTGGTTTCTTCAACAGGTATCTATTCTGTTGTAAATACAGTAACGAGTTGGCAAAAAGCTACGGTCACCGGTGGCAGTGGCGCGCCGTTTGAAGCAGTATTTGCCAGTTCAGCGTCTGTAGTGTATGTTGCAAATTATCAGGGAGAGCTGTATAAATCTACCAATGGGGGATTGAGTTTTAACCGAATTTCACAGTTTGGAATAAGCGGATTCATGGATCTGCATTTTGTGGATGATCTGCATGGGTATGCCAGTATTGGCAGGTTTATTTTTCAAACCAGCAATGGTGGGGCAAGCTGGACGAAGGTGCTTACCGCAGGGCAGGGGCAGATCCATGAAATACATTTTGTCGATAGCACACATGGTTGGGCCTGTGCTGATGCAGGAGATATTTATATTTACAATAAATAAGCAACGGAAATGGGTTTTAGTTATCTCGCTTTGGGCGATAGTTATACGATCGGAGAAATGGTGCTCGTACATGAAAATTTTCCGACACAAACCGTACAACTTCTGGCGGCTGAGGGTATCCCATTGCAGGCACCGCGGATCATTGCAAAAACAGGGTGGACAACCGATGAACTTGATGCCGCCATCCATTCCGCATCCATCAATGAAAAATATGATTTTGTAAGTTTGCTGATCGGCGTGAACAATCAATACCGAGGGCGCAGTGTTTCGGAATACAAAATCCAATTCAACGATTTATTATCCAAAGCCATTTTATTTTCTGGTAACAGGCCAAAAAGGGTATTTGTTTTGTCGATACCTGATTGGGGAATTACCCCATTTGCGATTGAGCGCAATCGGGCTTCCATTGCCAAAGAAATAGATACATTTAATGCGGTAGCTCAGGAATGCTGTATACAGCGGCATGTTGTATTCATTGATATTACCATAGCTCAACGGGTGGATGGAGGAGATCCGGCTTTTCTTGCCCAAGACCAGTTGCATCCTTCCGGAAAGGAGTACACGAAATGGGCCGTTCAGCTTGCCAATGCTATAAAAAAAGTTTTGCCACATGAGTCAAATTGATTTCAAAGAAGTACAACGTTTTCGGGTATGGTGGGCCTGGTTGGGGGTCATCATCTTGAACCTTTTTTTTATATATGCCATCGTACAACAGCTGGTATTCGGAATTCCCTTCGGCAGCAAGCCGGCATCTAACATCACGTTATTATTGATCGAACTGGGGCCGCTCTTGCTGGTTGTTTTCTTATTGAGTATACGGCTTCATACCCATATCAATGAAACAGGGATTTATTACCGTTTTTTTCCTTTTCAGATCAATACCGTATGCATTGGCTGGGATCAGGTGAATAAGGCTGACCTCCGTAGGTACAATTCATTTTATGAATATGGCGGATGGGGAATGCGTGTGGGTTCACCCGAGAAAGGCAAAGCCATCAATACTTCGGAATCGTGTAACGAAGGACTTCAATTGCAATTCACAAATGGCCGGTTATTATTGATCGGTACCCGCCACCCGGATGCATTGCGTGAAGTAATTGAATTGGTGAAAATAAAAGGCTTGCTTCAAATGAGCCATGGTTAAAAATGAAGCTGCATGGCAGTATGGTATTGCCTGGCAATGACCGCGGCCTCCTCTGCAAAATCTTCTTTACCACTTGCATAAATAACGGCACGGGAGGCATTCACCAGTAACCCGATATCAGCATTGATGCCATAGCGGCTCACTTCTTCCAGACTTCCACCCTGAAAGCCCACACCGGGTACCAGCAAAAAATGATCGGGAATGATCTTTCTGATACTCTCCAGTTCTGTGGCCTTGGTGGCGCCGATCACAAACATTAAATTATCGGTGCGGCCCCAGCTACTTACTTTATTCAAAACGGTTTCGTATAAACGCTGATTGGGTTGGTTGTTTTCGCTAAGCAATACGCGTTGCTCAAAATCATGACTGCCGGGGTTGCTGGTAAGACCGAGCACAATGGTCCATTTGTTTTCGTATTCCAAAAATGGTTTCACACTGTCTTCACCCATGTATGGCGCCACCGTGATGGCATCAAAGTTCATGGTCTCAAAAAATGCCCTTGCATATTGTGAAGAGGTATTTCCGATATCGCCTCTTTTGGCATCGGCGATACTGAAATGTTCGGCAGGAATATAATTCACGGTTTCTTCCATGGCTTCCCATCCCTTTGCACCCATGGCTTCATAAAAGGCAGTATTGATCTTGTAGGCTACACAATGATCTTTGGTTGCATCGATGATCTGTTTATTGAATTCCACCACCGCATGTGGATTGGATTGGAGATGGGCAGGGATCTTTGAAGGGTCCGTATCAAGCCCTACACAGAGATAGGTTTTTTTTGTCCTGATCTGATCGATGAGCTGCTTGCGTGTCATGTGTTAAAGATAAATATTTTGCTGCGTTAAAAAGCGCTATAAATTGCTTTAGCCATGCAATTCAATGGTTTCTACTGCTGGTATATCTTTTAAGATCAGTTCTATATGTTTGTTATGCGCCTTCTTTTTATATTCCTGAAAAATTTCCAGGATATCATGGTCAATATAAATGCTATCAGTGCCAATGACCTCCACGATGGAATAGGGCGGTATCTTATCCAGCATTACCCTGAGCTTCTGTTTATTTAAAAAACTGACATTTAGCGCCAGTTCGATACTGAACTGCTGGGTATGTCCTGTATTTTTTTCTTTGATGGTGAAGCCTGCCCGGTAAGTATGCTTGATCAAAAAATAAACGCTATAGGCGAGTCCGATCAGTACGCCAATCAACAGGTCGGTGAACAGGATCGCGATTACGGTAATGATGAAGGGAAGAAATTGTTCTCTTCCTTGTTTATATACGCCATAGATCATTTTAGGTTTGGCTAGGTTATATCCTGTGCGGATCAGGATCACCGCCAGGATACAGTAGGGGATACTGTTCACAACCGATACGGCAAATAATACCACCAACAATAACCAGATGCCATGGGTTATTCCGGATAGTTTTGTTTTAGCGCCGGATTCGGCATTGGCCGAACTGCGTACAATCACTGCCGTGATGGGCAAGCCTCCCATGAATCCGCTTAAAAGATTTCCTGTTCCCTGAGCGATCAATTCACGATTTTGCGGAGTGATCCGGTTGTAGGGATCAATTTTATCTATGGCTTCAATACTAAGCAAGGTTTCCAAAGTGGCCACAAAACAGATCACAATAGCTGTTTTCCATATTTCGGTATGATTGGCGATGGCATGAAAATCGGGGAAACTAAACTGCGAAAAAAAATGTGCTGGAAGCTGTACAAATAATGTTGGACGAAGTTGAAGTGCCGGTATAAAACGGTTAAAGACCATGGCTAAAATAACACCAAACAACACGATCACAAATGCAGAAGGCAGGAATGATAATTTCTTCGAAAGGGTTTTATTCCAGGCGATCATCAGCATAAGGGAAAGCCCCGCGATCAAAATGGCTCCGATAGAAATATGATCATATAAATTGCCCAGGTTCGAAAAAATATGGTTTAGTTTGATGATATTAAACAGTTCATTCGACCAGAAATCGGCCTGGTCGTATCCAATCAAAAAAGGGATCTGTTTGGAGATAAGCAGGATACCAATGGCCGTTAGCATTCCCTTGATCACAGCCGACGGAATAAAATGAGTAAAGCCGCCCAGTTTAAAAAGACCCAGCAAGATCTGCAATATTCCGGCAATGGCTACGGCGATGCAAAAAACGCCAATACCTCCCAGTTGGGTAATGGCCACACTGGCGATGGCAGTTAATCCGGCTGCAGGTCCGCTAACACTTAGCTGCGAACCACTGATCAGCGACACTACAATTCCGCCGATGATCCCTGCCAGCAACCCTGAATAGGAAGGAGCGCCTGATGCCAATGAAATACCGAGGCATAAGGGTAATGCTACAAAAAATACAGTGATGCTTGCCTTAAAGTCGTGCTTGAGGAAAGAGAGGAAATAGAATTTTGCCTTTCTACTGGTAAGTGCCATGCTGCTGCAAATATCCGATATTTAATCGGTAACCCTTTGGATTGCTTCATTCAGACGTTCAGATCTGAAACTATTGGGTTTGATTACTCAATAGTTCAAGCATTTTTTCTTCCACTGCAGGTTGGTCCCATATCTCTTCAATACGCGGTAAAGCCATCACTTCTTTCATGATCGCTTCCTGTTTCAGGCTATTTTGTAAGGCTTGGCTATAGCGAATATGCGGACTGAAAGTAACTTGCGCATAAGCAGGTATCCATTGATCGGGATATTTTTTGCTAAAGGCTGATTCTATTTTTTTCTGCAACAGGAATTTTTTGTCGGACACTTTATCCCTCATCTCCACAAAATTATTCAAGGCCATATCAGCAATGGCATCACTGTCGGGTTTGCGCGATTGCTGAAATTCTTGTAAAATAGTGTTCCAGTTATCGCCATGAACTTCCATCAATTGTTCCAGCACGGAGCAATCTTCAAATCCGCAATTCATTCCTTGTCCGAAGAAGGGAACGATCGCATGTGCAGCATCACCGATCAGGGCAAACTTATCGTCTACTACCCAGGGATAACATTTTACGGTAACTAAAGAGGAAGTGGGGTTATTGAAAAAATCATCTGTTAGTCCGGGCATAAGGGCCACGATATCGGCAAAAGTATTATTAAAGAATTCCTGAACTTTTTCTTTTGTATCCAGACTGGCGAATGAGGGTGTTCCTTCAAATGGAAAGAACAGGGTGCAGGTAAAACTGCCGTCGATATTGGGCAGGGCGATCAGCATGAAATTTCCGCGTGGCCAGATATGCAAGGCATTTTTTTCCAGTTGAAAACTGCCATTGGGGCCAGGTGGTATATGCAATTCCTTATAGCCGAAGTTGATATAGTATTGTTGGTATTGAAAACGATCGTGCTTCAATTGATAACCGAGGCGTGCTGCAGAAAATGCACCATCACTGCCAAAGATCAGGTCTGCATGCCTGAGTTCAGTGTGTTGCGAAAGTGTTTTTTCAAATTCAATATCATTTTTTTCCCAATTGATGCTGTTGCATTTTTCGTGAAAATAAAATTCTACCTGGTGTTGTTCGGCCAGGTCCATCAATTTTGCATTGAGGGCACCCCGGCTAACCGAATTAATATATTGTCCTGCGTTTCCATAGGGCTGGTAGGCATTGCTGCCGTCTTGCTGGTGAATGAACCGGCCGTGCATGGGGATCGAAATTTCACGGATGGCATCCATGATGCCAACAGCTTCCAGGGCTTTGATGCCACGGTCGCTCAGTGCCAAATTAATGGAACGGCCTGCAGAAATATTTTCTTTTCTCATATCAGCCCGGCGTTCAAATACTTTAACAGCATGTCCTCGCTTTGCTAAATAAATGGATAGCAGTGACCCTACCGGACCCGCACCGATGATGATGATATCTTTCTTATTCATAGCTGATGCGTTAATATAGATAAAACGATTTCTCCAAAGCGATAAATATCTTCGAAGCGATTGTATAGTGGAACAGGAGCGATCCTGATCACATTAGGCTCGCGCCAATCGGCCAGTACTCCATGTTGTTTCAGGGCTTCAAAAAGTTCTTTTCCTTTTTTATTCACGCAGAAGCTGATCTGACAACCTTTTTCTTTTTCATTCCTGGGCGTAATGATATCAATGACGGGTTCATTTAGCTTTTGGTTGATATCATCAAGAATAAAAATAATATAGTTGCTGAGTTGTTGTCCTTTAATGATGAGCTTGTCCATACCCGCATCCTGAAAAATATCGAGTGCAGCTTTATGTGCAGCCATACTCAGTACGGGGACATTGCTGAGTTGCCATCCTTCTGCGGTAGCGATGGGCTTAAACCCTTTTTTCATTTGAAACCGGGTCGATTTTTCATAACCCCACCAGCCGGCAAAACGGGGCATAGCAGTATTGTTTGCATGTTTTTGATGGATGAAGGCACCCGCAACGCCACCGGGGCCGCTGTTCAGGTATTTATAGCTGCACCAGCAGGCAAAATCAACTTTCCAGTCGTGCAATTGAAGTTCAATATTTCCGGCAGCATGGGCCAGGTCGAATCCGCAGTAGGCACCTGCTGCATGAGCCGCACTGGTTATTTTTTCCATATCAAATACCTGACCGGAATAATAATTTATACCCCCGAAGATCACGAGTGCTATTTCATCTCCATGTGTTTGTATGGCATCCAGGATATCGCTGGTACGGATGGTATGTTCGCCAGATCGGGGAGCTACCTCAATGATGGCGGTTTCCGGATCGAAGCCATGGAATTTCACCTGCGATTCTAATGCATATTGATCAGAAGGGAAGGCTTTGGCTTCGCAGATGATCTTATAACGTTTAGGGGTAGGTGCATAAAAACTAACCATCAACAGGTGCAGGTTCACAGTGAGTTGGTTCATCACAATGATCTCTTCTGGCTGGGCTCCAAGGATACCCGATAACAGGGACGGAAATTGTTCATGGTAATTGAACCAGGGTTGCCTTGCATGAAAATGACCCTCCACACCAAAATTGGCCCAGTCTTCCAGTTCATTGATCACATAATCCTGTGTAGTCTTGGGTTGTAACCCCAGTGAATTACCGGTAAAATAAATACAATCCTCACCATTGATGTTGGGAATATAGAACCTGGACCGGAATTCTTTTAATGGATCATTTGCATCCAGTTGTTTTGCAAAATCAAGATTATTTTGGAACTGCATGGGTGGTTAAGTTATGAGTGGAGGCTCCTTGAGGGGCAATTTTTTTCATTGTCTATACTAAACGGCCAGCGTTTCATATGCTGGCGATCACTTTTAATTCAATGGCGATTGGCGTGGGTAAACTCTTCACTTCTACGGTTGTTCTGCAGGCTTCCACATTTTTAAAATACTCGCCGTAGATCTTATTGTAAACCGGAAAATCAGTTTTCATGTGGGTTAAAAAAACGGTTACATCAACAATCTTTTCCCAACTGCTCCCACTGGCTTCCAGTACGGCTTTTACATTGGCAAACACCGCATGGCATTCGGCTTCAATATCGTGTGAAAGGATATTTCCTTCATCGTCGAGTTGCAGTCCGGGTATGGAATTATCCGCTGCATTACGGCTACCAATCCCCGAAAGGAAAAGCAGGTTGCCAACCCTTCTTGCGTGAGGGTAAGCACCCAGGGGCTTGGCCGCATTTGATGTTTTAATGATATTGTCCATTGATTATAGTTGTATGCAGATATTTTTTGTTTCGGTAAAGAATCTCAAGGCTTCCCATCCGCCTTCTCTTCCTACACCACTATTCTTCATGCCACCGAACGGAGTACGAAGATCCCGCACCAGCCAACAGTTCACCCAGCAGATCCCGCTTTGAATATTGGCTGCCAGGCGGTGCGCTACGGAGATATCCTGTGTCCAGATGCAAGCCGCTAAGCCATAATGACTGGCATTGGCCAGTTGCAGGGCTTCCGCTTCCGAGTCGAAGGGCTGCAGGGTTACTACCGGACCAAAGATCTCTTCCTGATTTGTGGTACAGGAGGGTCCAAGGTTTTCAATTACGGTGGGCTCAATGAAAAATCCTCCGGCAAATTTTCCGTCAAGCTGGATGGCGTTGCCACCACATAAAATAGTTCCACCCTCTGCCTTGGCAGTATGAATGCAATGCATCAGTTTGTCGAAATGTGGTTTGCTGACAATGGCTCCTTGATTGGAGCTATCATCAAATGGATCTCCAACGGTCAGTTGTTTTACCTTTTCAACAAATTCAGTTTTAAATTTTTCGTAGATCTTTTTTTCGATCAGTATCCTGCTGGTGCAAAGACATATTTGTCCCTGGTTGCTGAAAGATGAACGGATCGTTTCGGCCATCATCTTATCCCAATTACAATCCGCAAAGATGATAGAAGGATTTTTGCCACCAAGTTCCAATGATAATTTTTTGAACATAGGAGCGGCGATAGCGGCAATGCGCTCACCTGCCTTTGTACTTCCGGTAAAAGAGATGGCCTTGATGTCGGTGTTTTTTACAATGGCTTCACCGCAATTGGTGCCCGTGCCATGAACAATATTCAATACACCATCGGGCAAGCCGGCTTCCTGGCATATCTTTCCTAACAGGTAGGCGGTTACCGGAGTCACTTCTGAGGGCTTCGCGATCACACAGTTTCCGGCAGCAAGTGCCGGGGCTATCTTCCAGGTGAACAAGTAAAGGGGTAGGTTCCAGGGAGAGATACATCCAACGATGCCAATAGGTTGCCTCAAAGTATAATTGAAGCCATCAGATTCCATGGCATGGGTTTCAGTGGCAACATGCAGGATACCGGTAGCAAAGAATCGGAAATTTGACGAAGCCCTTGGGATATCCATCTTTTTACTTAACCACAAGGGTTTACCATTATCGGTGGTTTCAGCAATAGCGAGTTCGTCAATATTTTCATCAATGAGGTCAGCGATCTTATTCAGAATGGCAGATCTTTTTTCAACGGGCATATTGCTCCATTCAGCGAATGCTTTTTTTGAAGCCTTCACCGCTGCTTCAATATCCTTGCTGTGGCTGTCGGGGATCTGTCCATACACTTCTCCGGTAGCAGGATTGATATTGTTGATGAAATTACCACTCGCAGGACCAACGAAATGGCCACCGATGAAATTTTCGAGGTGATAAGGAACCGTTAATTGCATATTTAAAGGTAAAGAATTTGACCGTAGGTAAAAAAGCAGAAAAATGAGGAACGCCTTGCCTGGTTTCTGCGACTTAGTCCATCAAAGAACCCCAACCAATTACCAAAAAAAAATTATCTTACAACCATAAAAATCTGATTATGGCAATACTGGCTCCATTCAATTTAAAAAAATGGATCGATGAACACCGCGATCTGTTAAAACCGCCCGTGGGGAATCAATGTATTTACAAGGACGCTGAAAATTTTATTGTGATGGTAGTAGGTGGGCCTAATTCAAGAAAGGATTATCATTATAATGAAACGGAGGAGTTGTATTACCAGGTAGAGGGAGATATTGTACTCAAGATCATTGACCAAGGTGTTCCCCGGGATATTCCCATTAATGAAGGCGATCTTTTTTTACTGCCTCCGCGCACGCCTCATTCTCCTCAGCGGGGCCCCAATACCGTTGGACTCGTCATTGAAAAAATTAGGGAACAGGAAGAAGATGGATTCTTATGGTATTGTGAAAATTGCGGCAATAAGATCTATGAAGAATTCAAGGTCATAACTGATATCGTTGCCCAATTGCCTCCTGTGATGGAAGGCTTTTATGCCGACGAACACAAACGTACCTGCAATAAATGCGGGGCCGTGATGAGCCCGCCGGTAAAAAAGGGGTAATATTCCCGCTGCTGAATTTGAACATATGAAAATCGACATCCACACACATATCATGCCCGCTACCATGCCCCATTGGACGCAGAAATTCGGGTATGGCGAGTTTATCCACCTGGAGCACCGCAATTGTAAGGCCTGCATGATGAAGGGGGATAGGCTGTTTCGTGAAGTGGAAGACAATTGTCTAGATGCGTCTATTCGTATCCGTGAGATGGATGAAACCGGGGTGACGCAGCAAGTGATTTCCACCATTCCTGTTTTGTTCAATTACTGGGCGAAGCCTAATGATGGATGGGAAACTTCTCGTTTTTTTAATGACCATATTGCGGAAACCGCGAGCCGGGATCCGGAAAGATTCATTGGTATTGGGACGGTGCCGCTACAGGATATTGATCTGGCCATTCGCGAAATGGAACGATGTGTGAAGGAATTGAATATGCCCGGACTCGAGATCGGCAGTAATATCAATGGACTGAATCTGAGCGATAAAAAATTCTTTCCTTTTTATGCTGCCGCTGAAAAATTAGGATGCGCCCTTTTTGTTCATCCCTGGGAAATGATGGGTGAAGAACAAATGAGCCGTTACTGGCTGCCCTGGCTGGTGGGTATGCCCGCCGAAACCAGTCGCGCCATCTGCTCCATGATCTTTGGTGGCGTATTTGAACAGTTCCCGAAATTGAGGATCGCTTTTGCACATGCAGGCGGTTCTTTTCCTTTGACCATCGGGCGCATTGAGCATGGTTTTAATGTGCGTCCCGACCTGGTAGCCGTGGACAATGCGATCAACCCAAGGGATTATATTGGCAGGTTCTGGATCGATAGTCTGGTCCATGATGCAAAAGCCATGCAATTTGTAATGGAGGTGATGGGGGCAGACAAGATCTGTTTGGGTAGTGATTATCCGTTCCCGTTAGGCGAGCATCATCCAGGCAAACTGATTGCCGAAATGGGATTAAGTACTGCAATAACCAATAAAATATTGTTTGAAAATGCCCGGGATTGGCTGTATGCCGGGGCTTAACGATCCTCTTCCGTCTGCTGATCATCAGCTGGTGCTTCCAAGATTTCGCCTTCAGCTGTTACCGTAAGGGTTTCGGTTTCCTCTATTTCAATTTCGCTGTTTTCATCAGCCATCAGGGCCTCTTGTACCGGTGTACTCTGGATCAATTCTTCCATCAGCACTTCGTTTATTTTGGGAAGGTCTTCAGCACTGTTGATGCCGAAATAATCCATAAAAGATTTTGAAGTAGCATAGATGAGTGGCTTACCAACGGCGTCTTCATTTCTTCCTGCAATGATCACCAGGTCCTTCTCCAATAGTTTCTGTACCGCGTAATCGCAGTTCACACCCCTGATCGCTTCCATCTCAGATTTGGTAACGGGTTGCTTATAGGCGATGATGGCCAGTGTTTCCAGTGCGGCAGTAGAAAGGCGCTTTAAA
>CAIRHQ010000105.1 GCA_903878475.1 uncultured Bacteroidota bacterium
ACTTTCAGATTGGCAGTAGAACCGGTACAAGTAGTTGGATCAACTGTTGCAGTGGTTGTATAGATCGCATCGTCAATACCGATGAAATCAGAATTGGCACCAGCAGGACCACCACCAGTTACATAGTAACGGAAGGCAATACGACCAGAAATACCAGCAGCTGGTAAACCAGACATGGTAAGGGTATATTGAGTCCATGCAGTTGGATAACCAGTTCCATTTAAAGTTGGGTTGATATCCAATAACAAAGTAGTGAAATCACCTACTGTGGTTTCATTGGCTCCAACGTTAACGCTGGCACCATTTGTACTCATTCTAACTTGTAACCTGTCTGGGAATGTTCCTGAAGTGGTACGTGTCCAGAAAGTGAACACATCACCATTTTTCAGGTTTACATTTGGTGCAAACATCCAGTTGCTGATAGTACCTACACCTGCTGTGTTATTAAAGTTTGCAGATGCGAAACCAGCTCCTGTATGCGGAGGGAATACAATTGAGTTTGTTTGTGACCAACCAGTAACACCAATAGGGTTACTTAAATTCTGAACTGGCCATCCTGCAGGAGGAATAGTACCATCAAAATTCTGATTGAACAACTGAACTGCAGCACCTGGTATTTGAACCTGGCTCAGCACAGCTGAAGTTGGAGCATTACATGGAGGAGGAGGCGCGCAATTTACACCAGTAACAGTTACTGTGTAATGATCGCACTCTGTAGAAACATTGGCTCCATTGATAACTAATAAAGCTGATTGACCGGCTGCAAGTGTGAAACCAAAAGTTACACTTCCAGAACCTGCCAGTGAACTTGATCCACCATCAGCAATATAGTTGGTACAAAGATTAGCCGGGTTAAAAGTACCCAGATAAGCTACTCCAAATACATCACCAGTAGCACCATCGGCATTGTAAGTAACCGTAGCACACTGTGGCGTACAAGAGTTGTTGTACACCCTGATGGTGTCATAATAATACGGACCGGTACCGAAAGCGCCACCGCAAGCCTTGCTTGATCCGCAAACAGCAGGTACGCCATCACGGAAAAAACGACCAGCATTAAGCTGAAGATCAGAAGCGGTTAATGAACCGGTAAAGGTACATACATCGCCAACCAGGTTTGGAGTTGGGGTGCTGATCTGGCTGTTCACAACCATATGAGGGTTGAGTGCCAGTTTAGCGGCATAAGCCTGATTGATCGTTGCTACATCTGTAGGAGTTCCTACAGCAGCAGCAGTTGAACCAGTACCTCTTGTAGAAGCGGTACGTGCAGCAACACCGGCAGCCCTTAAATTAGTGGCTGTACCTGTTTGCTGAGATACAATTGCCTTGTTGGCAGAAGCATCTGTTTGGGTGGGCCGGGAGATCGCCTGACCCTTTTTCCCATTGGTCGTTCGTAGCTCTTGAGCTACCGCGACCTGGAAAGACATGCCCAAAAACAGGATCGGTAGAACCGTTTTGAGCAAGAACACCTTAAAGTCTTTTAAAGTAGTTTTTTTGTGCATAAAAAAAAGTTTTAGTTTGTTTACAAACATGTTGCTTACATGTTAAGAAAGCAATGCATTGCTATATAAGCATAACAATGCATTCAATCTTGCGTTAAAGATAATAATTTTAACTTAAAATTAATTTTTTTTGTAGCAATTTTTGGACAGAGGCCAGCTTCGGTAGGGCTTTGATAACAGCTTGTATCTCAGGAGGGAAGGAAATCTCCAAGAACACATATTGATTTAACTTAATACTACATTCCAAGCAATAGCAAATTATTGAAATTCATAAGGGAAGAGATCTTCAAGTCGGCAGCATGCCATTTGACCGCCTGGTTTTCTTCTGCACTGGGAATCACTACACATTTCATACCGGCTGCTTTTGCAGCGATCATACCATTAAAAGAATCTTCGAAACAAACACATTGAGCAGGGGAAACGGTTAACGCGCTGGCGCAATCCAGGTAAACCTGCGGGTGTGGCTTACCGTGAGCAATAAATTCTGCTGAAGTAATGGCTTGAAGATAGTGTCCGATCCCCAATTGGCTTACTACAATATCAACTAAGTTAAGTCCGGATGAGGTAGCTAGTCCGATATTAAATCCTTGAGCCTTGAAAAATTCAAAAATATAATCTACCCCCGGCATCGGTTTCCCTTTTTGCTTCACCAGTTTCATCACTTCTTCTACAATGGCTGCTGATGTTTCTTCTTCATGTGTCAGTGGGATATTAAAATGTTGCAACCATCGTTGTACAAATTCTGTTGTTCTTAGTCCAGTAGTGCTGGCATATTGCTCATGACTTAGCGTAATGCCGAATTTTTTAAAAACAGTATTCGCTGCTTCTTTCCAAAGTGGTTCTGAATCAATTAGCAATCCGTCCATATCAAATATAACCGTATTCAGTTTCATGTTGCAAAGATATCAACTTCGTTCATCCTTCATTTCATTTTACGCATTAACTTGTTATTCTTATTATGACATCCATTGCTGAAGTTTATTTAATTTGCAATCGGTGGTTTAAAAAAAATGCATGAAACGATTGTGGTCAACATTCAAGGCGTCGGGATTTGTAAAAGGGTTGGTGTATGCGGTGATCGGATGTATTTCTTATCCGGGGCTCAACCTGTTCAATACCTTACGGATAAATGGTATGGAGCAACTCAACAAACTGCCTAAGCAAAATGTTTTGTTCGTCAGTAATCATCAAACTTATTTTGCCGACGTGATCACCTTTCTGCATATTTTCTGTGCCTGGAAATGGCGAAAAAAAAATAAGCTCGGCATCCCTTATTATTTGCTGTGGCCCTTTATCCGTGTGAATTACGTGGCTGCAGAAGAAACCATGAAAAGCAATTGGTTGAGTAAATTATTTACCTTAGCAGGGGCTATAACGGTTAAGCGTACCTGGAAAAAAGAGGGCAATGAACAACGAAGGGGATTGGATCCCGGTGATACCAGAAAGATCACGCGTGCACTCGAAAAAAACTGGGTGATCACTTTTCCGCAAGGTACTACTACGGCATATGCCCCCGGAAGAAAAGGAACAGCACTCATCATCAAACTCAGCCGGCCAGTTGTTGTGCCGGTGATCATTGACGGATTCTCAAAAGCATTCGATAAAAAAGGATTGCGGATGAAAAAGAAAGGAAGTTTACTCAGCGTAACTTTTCATCCGCCCCTGCAGATCGATTATGACGCATCCGCCGAAAAAATTCTGGAACAGATCATGTTCGCAATCGGTCAGGTTAAAATAGATCACCCTTAATAATAATTGGAAGATTATGCAAAAAGGGCCCTGAGCTCTGCTGCATCTTCGGGTTTCATTTTTCCGCCCAGGATCAATCTCAATTGTCTTCTGCGAAGCGCACTCTCAAATAATTTTTTCTCATCTTCCGATTCCGGAACCAAGGTATTAACAGGTCTCGGCTTGCCATTGGGGTCAAGGGCTACGAAAGTATAGTAGGCCTCATTGCTTTTGTATTTGTATTGTTGTAACGGGTCTTCGCCCCACACATACATATGTATTTCCATGCTGCTGGTGAACGCACGGGTTACCTTGGCCTCAATATGCACCACATTACCGATCTTGATCGGGTTTTCGAAAGAGATATTATCTACTGAAGCAGTTACTACAGGCGATCCGGAGTGTTTCATGGCAGCCAGTGCAGCAGCAATATCCATCCAGTACATCAACCTTCCACCCATCAGGTTTCCAAAAGTATTCGTGTCATTCGGAAGTACGATCTCGGTCATCACTACCAGTGATTCTGTAGCTTTCTTATCCATGTTTTTTTTGCAAAGATACGATCGTTCATTTAACCTTATTTCCTGATTTATTTGGTGGTTCATTTTCCTTGATAGAAATTTGCGTAACGAATTGCTTTTTTATGAATAAACCTACCGCACTTTCCTTTGAGGATACCGCCTGCGCATTTGCCGCAAAATCTAATAAAGAATTAAGTAAAGCCCATTTTCTTTTTAATGCCATGGGAAAAGCCTGGCTCGTAAAACTGGGATTACAAGTAACACCAGTGGCCATCAAATGGCATATCCCCTTTACCCGAATGGTGATCCATAATACCATCTTTCCTCAGTTTGTGGGCGGTGAAACACTGGAACAAACCGCGAAAGTGGTAGATAAACTGGAAACCTATGATGTGCAGGTGATCCTTGATTATGGGGTAGAAGGAAAAGAAGGTGAAGCCAATTTTGAACATGCCCGTGATGAATTTAAAAAAGTGATCGCGTACGCTTCCACGCAAAAAAATATTCCATTCATGAGCGTTAAAGTTACCGGCTTTGCACGCTTTGCTTTATTGGAAAAAATAGATTTGGCCATGAAAGCGGTACCGGGATCTTTAATGAAAAGATATATGTCGGCGTTGGATACATTGACCACAGAAGAACGGGAAGAATTCCATAAGATCAGGTTGCGTATGCAAGAAGTTTGTGAAGCCGGCGCCGCTCATAATGTAGGCGTACTCTTCGATGCAGAAGATTCCTGGATACAGGAACCGATAGATGCACTGACCATGTTGATGATGGATGTATTCAATAAACAAAAACCTGTAGTGTACAATACACTTCAATTGTATCGGCACGATCGGCTGCAGTTTTTAAAGGATTCTTATGAAGCAGCACTGGAAAGAAATTTCATCCTGGGTACAAAACTGGTGCGTGGCGCTTATATGGAAAAAGAAAGGGAACGTGCAGTGGCGATGAATTACCCTTCTCCCATACAACCTGATAAAGTTTCCTGTGATAAAGATTTTAATGAATGCGTTGAATAT
>CAIRHQ010000106.1 GCA_903878475.1 uncultured Bacteroidota bacterium
GATCTCGCTGCAACAAACCCTTGATCATCTGCAATTGCAGGTGGAGCAGGGCGTTAAATTTATGCCCGGAGATCCGGATACCCGCTACCAGGCAGGTCTGCAGTTCTATATCAATGAAGTGGTTCTGGGCAGCAATACCATACTGATCGAATCTGATCAGCATCGCGAATCACTGGTTACCTATTCGGTGTTGAATTATATGTCTACAAAGGACACGCGTTTCTGCGATAAGGCCTTTTCCAGTTTCGATAACCTGCTCAGTCGCTCAACACCCATCAGCGCCACCGGCGAAAAAGAAAGGAACCGTTTCTTTCATCGCCTTAAAGAAAGATTGGAGGCCCTGAAAGCTATTTAACCAGCGATCCCTAACTTTGCCTCCTGATGCAAAATAAATCTGCTGTAAAACTTATTGAATGCCCCCGGGATGCCATGCAAGGATGGACACATTTCATTCCTACAGCAAAAAAGATCGAATACATCAATGCATTATTAAAACTGGGTTTTGATACCATCGACTTTGGAAGTTTTGTTTCCCCAAAAGCGATTCCTCAACTGGCTGATACAGCAGCTGTGATCGAACAATTGGAATGGGAAAGCAGCGCTTCAAAATTATTAGCCATTGTGGCCAACAAACGAGGCGCTGAAACGGCAGTAGGGTATGAGGCCATTCATTATCTGGGATTCCCTTTCTCAGTATCAGAGACCTTTCAACAAAAAAATACGAACTCCGGAATTTCAGAATCGTTGATTCGGGTATCTGAGATACAGGAACTATGTGTGCAACATAAGAAAGAACTGGTGGTTTATATTTCAATGGGTTTTGGAAATCCTTATGGTGATGCGTATGATGAGTCCATCGTATTTGATTGGGCAGATCAACTGGCTGCTATGGGTATCGGTATCATTTCATTGGCCGATACCGTAGGATTGGCCAGTCCTGACCAGGTAAAACGCATGACTAGTTACCTGATCAAATCCTTGCCCGGTACCGAGATCGGAGTGCATCTGCATTCCACAGCCTCGAATTGGCAAGAGAAGCTGGATGCTGCCAGGGAAGCAGGTTGCACGCGATTTGACGGGGCATTGAGGGGTATTGGTGGTTGTCCAATGGCCGGCAACGAACTAGTGGGTAATATGGATACAGAATTAATGATCCCGTATTTTAAAAAATTGAACTTGCTGGATGGGATCAATGAAGCAGCATTGAAAATAGCTAGCCAGATGTCGGCAGAAATATTTGTGTAATATCTTTCATGGTTTGTTATCGTTAAATATATATGGAATTTCATCTCGAATTTTTTCCTAAACCTTTCTCCAATCCAATAAAACATTCGGATCAGTTGTTGTTGGTGGGCTCCTGCTTTACAGAACAGATCGGAAATAAGTTGGCCCAGCATAAATTCAGCACACTGGATAATCCAAACGGGATCTTATTCAATCCGGCGAGTATCACCAAAGCCTTGGCTTCCTATATCAGCAATAAGCAGTATACCGAATCCGACCTGTTTTACCAGAACGAGTGTTTTAACAGCTGGGAGCACCATAGCCGGTTCTCGCATCCCGATAAAGAAGCCTGTTTGCAGGGGATCAACGACTCACAGCAACGGGCACACGAATTTTTAAAAAAAGCCGATTGGCTGATCCTTACCCTGGGCTCGGCTTTTGTGTATGCGCTCAACGATCATTCCGTGGTGGCCAATTGTCATAAAGTGCCCACCGATAAATTCAATAAACGGTTATTGAGTGTTGCAGAAACAGTAGCCATGCTATTGCAGATGCAAGAAGCCCTCGCAAAATTCAACCCCGGATTGAAGATCATGTATACCATTAGTCCGGTAAGGCATTTGCGCGATGGATTCATTGAGAACAATAGGAGCAAGTCTACCCTGATACAGGCCGTTCATCAAGCCTTTGCCGAATATGAGCAGACTTATTATTTTCCGGCCTATGAGCTCATCATCGACGACCTGCGTGATTATCGGTTCTTTGCCGAAGATATGGTGCATCCTAATTATGCAGCCACCAATTATGTATGGGAAAAATTTGTGGGAGCTTGTATAGAAGAGCAGTCGCAACAATTGATGAAAGAGATCTCGGTGATCATGTCGGCCAGAAATCATAAACCTTTCCATCCCACCTCAGCGCAACATAAAAAATTCATGCAAACCAATCTGGATAAACTGAATCAATTAGCGGGTTTGTACCCGTATATCAATTTTGAAGAGGAAAAAAATTACTTCATCCAGTAGAGGATCAATGTACCCGGTCGCCCCGAACCTCCATATCTTTCATCACCGCTTTTTCAAAGGCCAGCCATTGGGCCCAACGCTTTCTTACTTTTTCTTTGGGTAGGTATAGTTCTGATAAATTAATGAATAAAGTATAATGCCCAGCCTCGCTTTCCATGAACTTGCGGTAGAAATTCCGCATGTACTCGTCATCAAGCCCTTCGCTCAGCCTCAAAAAACGCTCGCAGCTTCTGGCTTCTATCAGGGCCATAGTCAGCAGGCGGTCCAGGAAACGGTCTTCCACACTGCCATCTTTTTTCTGAAACTCCAGCAATTTGTTTACATATTCATCTTTCCGTTGTTTGCCCAATTGCAATCCTCTTTTTTTTAATTCGGCCAAAACCATCCTGAAATGCGCCCATTCTTCCGTTACAATGGGAGCCAATTCTTCAACCATTTCCACCCGATCGGGATATCGCTGGATCAGTGAAATGCAGGTGGTGGCTGCTTTTTGTTCGCAGTAAGCATGATCGGTTAGGATCTCTTCCAGTTCCATTTCGGCCAAGTTCACCCACCGGGGATCAGTGGGGAGTTTTAACCCTAATATATTCTTCGTATCCTGCGATAAGTCTTTCATGGTACAAAAATAGAAAACTGACTGCTTGAAAAATCAACTGTACAAATTATAATTCATTGCTATAAATCGTTGTTGAAGTAAGTGCTATAATGGTTGGGATATTTTGACTAAATTACAATTGCATAAAAATTAACTTATGAGAATTGTTCCATTCCTTCTTGCAACAGCCATTACCACCGGACTGGTGATCACTTTAAATACCAGACTCCCCTTAGCCGGTTCAGAAGCGCCGGCTTTTGGAAAATTTTTAAGTCCGCAGCATGGATTCTGGCAGAATGCAGAAAGTGCGAACTATGATTTTACAACCGACCTGAAATTTCCACAGCTCAAAGGCAAGGTCTCTGTTTACCTCGATGAACGCTTGGTGCCACATATTTTCGCCGACCAGGAAAATGACGCCTATTTTGTTCAGGGATACTTGCATGCCCGATTCAGGCTATGGCAAATGGAATTACAAACTTATGCAGCAGCCGGAAGGGTGAGTGAGATCATTGGAGAAAAAGGACTTACGCATGACCGTGAGTTCAGGCGTTTGGGCATGGTGTATGCAGCAGAAATTGCGTTGAAGGAAACAGAGAAGGATCCGGTACTGTTGGCCGAATGTGATGCCTATACAGCCGGAATAAACGCCTTCATTGATGGATTAACCGAAAGTTCATTGCCGGTGGAATATAAGCTGATAGGGCATAAACCTGAACATTGGAGCAATATCAAAACCTCTCTATTCCTGAAATATATGAGTTATGATCTGGCCTCTCATGACGATGATTTTGAACTGACCAATGCCAAATCTTATTTTTCTGCCGATGATTTTACCAAACTTTTTCCAGCGGTACAAGATTCATTGGATCCCATCATCCCCAAAGGAACGGTTTTTGAAAAGCAAAAAGTTTTCCCTGTAGCACCCATTGCCGTTGATTCAATTTATTTCAACAGTAAGGCATTGGTGGTATCTGAAAATGAAAAAGCTGACCGTGAAAATGGCAGTAATAACTGGGCCGTGAGCGGAAAGAAAACAAAAAGCGGATCACCTATTTTATGCAACGATCCTCATCTGGCACTTAACCTGCCATCCTTGTGGTACGAACTGCAGATATCGGCTCCGGGTTTCAATGCCTATGGCGTAAGCTTTCCGGGTGCACCGGGCGTGATCATCGGGTATAATGATAGCTGTGCATTTGGATTTACCAATGGCGGAAGAGATGTGCGTGATTATTATGAGATCAAATTCAATAACGATAAACGTGCACAATACTGGTTCAATGGAGCCTGGCAAAATACCAGGTTCAGAGTCGATACCATTAAAATAAAAGGCAAACCCGATTTTATTGATTCGGTGGCGTATGTGCTTCTGGGCAATGACTGGTGTCCGGTGATGTACGATAAATCATTTGGCGGTGGTAGGGCAACAGGCGATAAGAACTATGCCGTTCGCTGGAAAGCAAATGATCCCAGCAATGAGCTGAAGATCTTCAATATGCTGAATCATGCAAAGAATTATGCTGATTATTCAGCAGCGGTAACCAACCTGCACACACCCGGACAAAACTGTGTGTTTGCCTGCAAAACCGGTGATATCGCCATTCGTACTCAAGGTGAATGGCCGGCAAAATGGAAGGGACAGGGCGATTTCATCATGCCCGGTACCGATACCAGTTATTTATGGCAGGGGATGATACCCCAGGATGAAGTTCCTTTTCAATACAATCCCGAACGCGGATTTGTAAGCAGTGCCAATCAAAAACCTGTGGATGAAACCTATCCGTATTATATCGGGCGCGACTATCCGCCATATCGTGGACAACTCATCAACCGCCGGTTGAATACGATGAATAATATCAGTCCGCAAGACATGATGCAATTGCAAACCGACAATTACGATCTGTTTGCTGAAACGGCCATGCCATTGTTTCTGAAAAATATGAAGGAATCGGAACTGGATGCCAACCAGAAAAAATATTACGACCTTTTGCGAAACTGGAATCTGCGTGATGATGTGGGCTCAAAAGGGGCTACCATATTTGAAGTGCTGTGGAGTAATTTTGCCGATACGGTTTACGGCGACGAGTATGCGAAGGCGCCTAAAGTGATCATGCGGCCATTTGAAAGTACCTTGGTTGAAGCCTTGTTGAAAGATTCGGCTTACTCATTCCTCGACAATATCAATACCCCGCAAAAAGAAACCCTGGCCGATGAAGTAACGGCCGCATTTAAGAAATCGAGTGCCCATTTGCAGCAACTGGAAAAAGATGGAAAGCTGGATTGGGAAAAATTCAAAGCAACACGTATTGCACACCTGGCCAAGCTGGCTCCTTTTAGCCGGATGAATTTAGCGGCCCCGGGTGGCACACATACCATCAATGCTACCCGATCTGACCATGGACCCAGCTGGCGAATGGTGATCAGTTTAACCGCTCAAACAGAAGCCTATGGCGTATATCCCGGTGGACAAAGCGGAAACCCGGGCAGTAAGTATTGCGATAATTTTGTTGATCAGTGGGTAGCCGGAAAATATTATAGTTTATGGATGATGACCAAGAGCGAATCATCTGATCAGCGCGTTAAATGGAAAATGAATTTTGATCATTAAACCGAAAAAGATTTTTACAGTAAAAGCTAACAGGTATACACTCAATAATAAATCGTTCAACATATGAAATTCTTTATCTCCATTATACTGACCGCATTAATTTGTTTCGCCTCCGCATTATATCTTCCTTGGTGGAGCATTGCACCCATGTCATTTTTGGTAGCAGTGTTAATTCCCCAGCGGCCCGGAAAGGCTTTTCTGTCGGGCTTCCTGGCCTTGTTTTTATTATGGGGCGGATTAAGCTTTTGGATCAGTTATCAAAATGAGCATTTGCTGGCGCATAAAATGTCGATGTTGATTTTAAAAATGGACAATCCCTATTTGCTGATCTTGGTTACCGCACTGATCGGAGGATTGGTTGCAGCACTGGCAGCTTTGTCGGGTTCCTATCTTCGGAAAACTAAGTAATGGGATGGTAGTTGATATTTAATCTTTCTATAACATAAACAGGGTTAATTTTGGCGTAACGAAAATTGATTATGACAAAACTCATTGCTGTTCTTTTTCTTCTGATCTCATTTCATTCCTCGGCACAAAGAATTTATGGAACGGTGTATACCGACAAGGGCGATCTGTTGCCCTATGCCTCTGTGATCATCAAAGGAACCAGTATTGGGGCCAGTGCCAATAACAAAGCAAATTTTTCTATTCAGGTAAAACCCGGAACCTATACCGTGGTTTGCCAGTACGTGGGATATACCAAGCAGGAAAAAACGGTTACCGTAAAAGAATCAGATGAGCCCATCAATTTTATCATTGCCCCTCAAAAACTGTTGATGAATACGGTAGTGGTAAAGACCGGAGCTGAAGACCCGGCCTATGCCATCATTCGTGCAGCCATAAAAAAACGACCTTTTTATAATAACCAGGTTAAAGGATTTGAATGTGATCTGTATGAAAAGGATATCATGAAACTGAGGGCATTGCCAAAAAAGATCATGGGGCAAAAAATTCCTGATGAAGACCGGAAGGAGATGGGCGTTGATTCATCGGGTAGGGGGATCATCTATTTATCAGAATCAATGGCCAAAATACATGTTCAGGAACCGGGGCAATTTAAAATGGAAGTGCTGAGCAGCAGGGTAAGTGGAAGTGGTGGCTTTGGATTTACTTTTCCTACGTTCATTAGTTTTTATAAGAACAATGTGATGGTGTTCAGCGAAAAATTAAATCCGCGCGGGTTTATTTCGCCCATTGCAGACGGGGCTATTAATTTTTATAAGTATAAATTCCTCGGTAGTTTTTTTGAGGATGGAAAAGAGATCAACAGCATAAGGGTAACTCCGCGCCGGCCTTATGAACCATTGTTCTCGGGCATCATCAATATTGTGGAGGGCGATTGGCGCATCCATAGTCTCGACCTCATCCTTACCAA
>CAIRHQ010000107.1 GCA_903878475.1 uncultured Bacteroidota bacterium
TGATGCTGATCGTGCATGATGCATATTTTTACTGGGCACACCGACTCATGCATCTACCCAGACTCTTTAATTTTTTTCATGTACTTCATCATAAAAGTACCAACCCGTCTCCCTGGGCTTCCTTCGCCTTTCAGCCCACAGAAGCATTTATGGAATCGGCCATTGTATATGTATTCGCATTCAGTTTTCCCATTCATTTCATTCATCTTTTTTCATTTCTGATATTTATGACCATTTACAATGTGTATGGTCATCTGGGTTTTGAGATCTTTCCAAGGGGCTTTAACCGGCACTGGTTCTTCAAATGGTTCAACACATCGGTGAACCATAATATGCACCACCAGTTTTTTAAAGGGAATTACGGATTGTATTTTACCTGGTGGGACAGATGGATGAAAACCCTGCATAAGGATTATGATGCACAATTCGATCGTATTACGGCTCCACCATTAACCGCAAACCAACCTCATGACGAGTAACGACTGGATCGTGTATATGGTTTTTGTGGTGGGCTTTGCGCTTACCCCCGGGCCAAATATGATGCTTTATCTTACCCATACTTTTGAGTACGGCAGAAAGGCAGGATGGGCTACTGTAGCCGGCATATCCAGTGCTTTCCTGTTTCATATCACCGCTACGGTGCTGGGATTATCAGCCTTGTTATTATCTGTTCCGGAAGCCCTACAGATCTTGCGCTATATCGGTGTGGCCTACCTGCTTTTTCTGGCCTGGAAAAATCTTAAAACAGTAAAATGGAATACTGCTCAGGAAGAAAAAGAATCCCTTTCCTACTGGCAGTTTTACTGGAAGGGCCTGCTGGGTAACCTGCTTAATCCGGGTACCGTACTCTTGTATTTTTCATTGATCCCGCAATTCCTGCATCCCGATCAACAGCATATCATCAAACAAAATCTGGCCCTTTGTGGCATGCAGGTATTGGGTAGTACGGTTACCAATACCACTATTGTTTTTGTTGCAGGATTTGCTGCTGATGCTTTGATGATGAATGGGAAATACCAACGCAATATCAGAATAGCCATGAGCCTGCTGATCGTTGTTTTCGCTTTAAAAATGCTTTTTTGGAGATAAGTTACTTATCTGAACTGGCTGGATACCGTGTAACATACTTTGTCGGTGATCCGGTGAAATATTTCCCCGTTAATTTTTCTAATTCTTTTGGCCTTTCTTTTATCCACCAGTCTTCCTTGTTCATCAAAATATTGTGGCTGGTTAAAGAAGGTGAGGATATAATATCGTTTGTCTGATAAGAAAGGATGTGATACCGTTGGTTTGATAGAAAGGAAGATGGTTGACCGTTTCTTTTCATCGACATAATAATCGAAATTATTGACCCAGGTGCAGCGAATGGCAAGCATGTCGTGGATCAGGGTATTTACACCGGTTACGGGTAGATGATATTTGAGTAAGGTATCGTTTAACCGGGGCTCATCAACTTCAAATTCATAAATATAAGACATGGAATCGGTGAGGATATCGAGTGTTACGATCCTGAATTGCCTGTCGGCAAATGCCAGCGTGAAAGGGGATCTTTTATATATTGCTTTATAGGATTCTTCTATTTTTTCAACCTGGTCCTTGTGTTCAAAATAATAAGAGGAGGAAATATTTTTAGCCGAGCAGGATGATAGAAATATGGCCAACACTACCCAGCTTGTATGCCTGATTAGATTATTCATTGATCCCTTTTTTTGTGCAGTGTGAAATACCAAATATGATTCGTTTAAGAAAATCCGAATCCAGTTCTAAAGAAGTACGGCCTCCATAATCCCAGTACACCATCGTTATTTTATCATCTTTCTTGCTGAGGCTTTGCAACACAATAAAATGAGTAGGAATGGCCAATTTTATTTTTTCCAGTTTCTTTTTGTGCAGAATTCGGTTGTTTTCAAACAACACCACGGTGCCCGTCTTTAATTTTTCCGTGATATAATCGTACGTATTGCCAACACTTGGCCTGATCATATCTGAACCGCGTGCATTGACATCATAGTTCAGTAATTTTCTGACCATCCGGTTAAACTTGGCAAAGTTTACTGATGCCCAGAAAGTGTTCTCATCACCCAGGTCGTAGCGGTTGTTAAAAAAATTCAGGTAACCTTTAAAATGATCGGCCAAACAAAGGAACCACATTTGTTCTGCGGGGTGAATATCAAGCACGCCTTTAAATCTCAGTCCACCGGCAGCTGCTCGGATGGCATCAGAGGGGTTAAAATTAACCTTACCAAATTGGGCTTTTCCATCGGTATACAATTGAACCAGCAGTTTAGCATATCCCAACGGATCATCTTGCAACATCAGATAAGTGAGTGCCCCATATCCACAAAAATTGGTTGCCCTTCCCGGATAGATGCTAAGGGGGTCATGAACATTCAGTTTAAGATTTTGCAAAAACAGGTCGGGCTTTATTTTGGGCCAAAAAACACTAGGAGCAAGTGATTTTATATTGTCAACATATTGAATGGCTTCCTCACGCGTTGAAGTAACAAGCGGTTGTTCAATTTTCCCATCAGCAAAAAGCGCTGAGTAAAATGAACAACTGAGAAGAAAGATCAAAAATATTCGTTGAATCACGGTACGGTATTTCAATGTTGATGAAGCATTCAAAGATAAAGAATATTAAAAAAATCATTCCTGCTGTTCTTCTATTTTATGGGAGGTTTAACCATTATAAGCATGCTGCTGATTGTTTATAAGTGAAAATTTGTTTATTTTACCAGCACCATGAGTAATTCATTTCTGAAAAAATATATCATTATTACCCTGCTGTTGATCATTTCAGGATCAGTACTCCTTTACTATGTGTTGCCCAATCCATTCCCCACTAATGCCAATGCAGTCAATCAATGGGAGGCTCCCGATCTTCGTTCATTGGGGCATACAGCTGCGGATGAAATGATCCGTTATGGCAGGGAACTTATCGCCAATACGGCATTGTACCTGGGTCCCAAGGGGAAGGTTGCAGCCATCAGCAATGGGATGAACTGCCAGAACTGCCATCTTGAAGCGGGTACCCGGATCAATGCTAACTGCTATGCATTGGTAGCATCTTCCTATCCTAAATTCCGAGACCGTAGCGGAAAGATCGAATCCGTTGAATTCAGGATTAATGATTGTTTTGAAAGAAGTTTGAATGGAAAAAAGCTCGACAGCAGCAGCCGCGAATTGCAGGCCATTAAAGCCTATATCCTTTGGGTGGGAAAGGGGGTGAAGAAGGGTTCAAAATTTGTAGTCGCCGGAACACCTGAACCTGCATTACTGGATACCGCAGCTTCTATGGTTCGGGGTGAGTTGTTGTATAAAGCGAAATGTGTGCAATGTCATGGTGTTTCAGGACAGGGCGTCTATAACCCTGATTCAACAGCCTACCTTTTTCCTCCATTATGGGGCCCAAATAGTTTCAATGTAAGTGCAGGCATTTACAGGCTTTCCAGGATGGCCGGTTTTATCAAGTGCAATATGCCTTATACCAATATCCAACTGGCTCCACAATTGTCGGATGAAGAAGCATGGGATCTGGCTGCATTTATTACCGCACAACCCCGTACTCAAAAATTATTCAGCTACGATTGGCCGAAACAATCAGCCAAGCCCTTCGATTATCCTTTCGGTCCTTTTACCGATAGCTTTTCAGCACAACAACATAAGTTTGGCCCCTTTGCCGATATCAAAAAGGCAAAAGAAAAGACAGGCAAATGATGCCTGTCTTGTTATTGATTTTATGCACTACTTACACAATTGCACAATAGGCACACTGGTGTTCCTGTGCTCGTCCTACCGCCCACACGCCTGAGGGTACTACTTGAATACCGGGCAATAAACCCGCCAAGAAATCTTTTTTCACGTCTTCGGCTTTCAGGTTCATTTGTGCAGCAATTACCGCACTGTTAACAGTCATGGCCATATCACATACACAAAACATCACACCACTTTCCTGCAATTCATTGATCCCGATGGGAACGGGCCCGATGCCCGGTACAGAAAAAACAGGATTGGGTTTCCAGAACATATTGCGCAAAGCATCCTTCCCATTGGCGGGGTCCTGGATCTTAAAAAATTCACCGAATTTATACTTCGTCCATAAACTGTCTTCCATGGCAAATGGGATGGCATTATGCCTTAAGATCACCACCACTCCATTGTCTTTTTCCGGAGTGCCGGTGGCTGCATTCGTGAGCAGAAATACTTTGGGCCAGGCAAAGGGTAAAATGAGTTCATGTCCCTTACCCGGGGCAGTTACATCAAAAACGATCCGGTGTTTACCTTTTACCTTATTGAACCAATCATCAGCATCACTGAATGTTGAATTGGGTTCAGAAAATGTAGAAACTGTACCGGCGTGTACACCTAATGGTGAGGTTAACCCTGCAAGGCCAAGGGCAGCAGCACCAGTAGCCAGATGGCCAATGAACTTACGCCGTGGCGAAGGGTTTGTTTGTTCCTGTTGCATGTTCAATAGTTTGTGTGAATAATATTATGAATAATACTAAACTGTTAAACTACATGTTTAGACATCAAAATGCAAGAAAAACAAAGGATTATTTTAAAAAAAATAGGGGGTGACTGGGTAGTTTAATTATGCGGTACATCAATTGCTGATGTTATTTGCTGTTGATCTTTAATTTTTTAAAAATTTCATCTTCTGATATTTCCTTTACAGTACCGGGTGGTATATCGTTCAGACTTAGATCTTCAATGGAGATCCTGATCAAACGCTTACACCGATGATGTAAGGCTCCGATCATCTTTCTTACCTGATGAAATTTCCCTTCTGTAATACTAATGCTTAACCAGGTGAAGGGCGGCCAGGCGGTCAGCTTATCTTCCAGCAATAAGCCTGCAGGAATTTCTTCCAGTACATCAACCTCACATGGATTGGTGGTATAATATTCGCCCAGTTTCACCCGGATAGAGATTCCATTTCTTAAGCGGTTCAGTTTCTCTTCATCAACAGTATTGCTGACCTGCACCAGATAGGTTCGCCGGTGAGGTACTTCACTCTGAAACAATAAGCGTGTAAGTTTTTTATTGGTGGTCAGGATCAACAAACCCTCGGAATGATTGTCGAGTCTGCCTACCGCATGAGTGCCTTCCGGAAAATCAAATTCCAGATCGCCCAACAATCCTACAACATGTGTACTCACAAACTGTGAAACAATATTATAAGGCTTGTGTACGATAAAATAACGGTGGGGTTTCATATGCATCGATGCTGCTTGCCGCAATTGTATTACATTTAATCATTAAAACAATCAATGCAATGTTAAGCAATAACGACATACTGAAGAAATTACGCGTGGCCCTCTCACTCCGCAACGAAGATATTTTGGCAATTCTGAAACTAGTAGAATTTGACATCAGCAAGGGCGCCTTGGGCGACCTGTTCCGGAATCCCGATCATCCGGGTTATGTAGAGGCGGGGGATCAGGTGCTTCGTAATTTTTTGAACGGACTGATCATTTATAAACGGGGTAAATTACCCGATAACCGGCAAGAAAAAAATACTGAGTAATAAAAAGGCAGGCAATATTGCTTGAACACACCGCCTGCCTACTGGATATTGAATACAATAATTTTTACCTGATCTTGTGCTGCAACCCCATCCAGCCACCACCGTTGTACACCGAGGTATAGCCTTTCGACTTCAACACATTTTTTGCTGCGGCACTACGCATGCCACTGGCACAACAAGTGATGATCGTTTTTTCTTTTTTTAATTTGGCCAAATTGGATTGCAGACTAGGTAAGGGGATATTAAGGGCTCCCTTGATATGGCCGCTCCTGAATTCATCCGGACTGCGAACATCAACGATCACCGCACCTTCAGCTACCATGGCAGCATAATCGGCCTTAGGTCCAATTCCCAATAATTTTTTTAAACTCGATAACATGTGTTTCTTTTTAGGTTTCAATTTTAGGAAATAAAATACTCGTCAACGATCCATTGGCAACATTGCGCCTCTGGAAGCTGACCTTTTTTTGGTTTTCAACAGGAACTATTCACCTTTTTTACAGGTGTTGATCTTAAGCGGGAGATAGAGTGGACAAAAGCTGATGACAGACGTGAGTAAAAAAGTTGCACCCAGCGCCAGCAATACGATGCCTAATGTACCGGTAACAGTGTTCGTGAAATACAATACTGCAAATACTGCAGCCAAAATGATCCGAATGATCTTGTCAGTAGTGCCTATATTCTTTTTCATGTAATATGTTTTTAAGTTTCAGCAAAGATGCTTCAGTTATCAGTGAATTTGCGTGATAAATATCACATTCTCTTCAACTGCTCATGGGAGGGTAGCCGTAACGGGATGCCGATGCTTTTCCACAAGGTATTCCAGCAACAAAACCTTATTCCAGACAGGGCAGAAAAAATTGTAGCGCAGATAACTCCAGTGCAGCATGATCTGTTTGAACGGACTGGGATACGAAAAAGCAGCCCTGGCCTGAAAGAAAACAAAATTATCAGGTCTGCTATTTTCAAATTCAGCCAGATTACTAAATGATAACGGAGCAGTTGCGGCGCCCAATCTCAACAGCGATGTACTGAGGATGATCTTATCCATGGGATCATGCTTCTTGTTCAGCTCATCTGAAATATCGTTGATCAATTGAACAGTAAAAGGCTTCAATTCAGCGATCTCAAATTTTCCCATCAACCGGGCCAGATGATACATCAGGATGGCCCTGCTGCAATAGTATGGTGAAATATAAATTGGAGCATGTATATAATCGCGATGTGCCAGCATAGAGGCTATTAGGTGAATACTGGCACTGTCTAGCAGCGTAAGCGGCAATTTTTTTTCCAACACAAAATAAAGCAGGTTGCAATGTACACCCAGGTCAAAATCAGGCTGCATGCCAGAGCCCAGCCAGGTGCTGTAGGCCGGAATAGCGCGGTATCTTTTGTAAGTACTCCGGATCTTTCTTTGCGAAAGGTTGCTGACCGATTGCATTCGGTTCTTTAATACCATACAACTGCTGTCATTAGCCCCGGTGGCCATCAGGCACATCACGGCATCATCAGCATCCTGTCCGCTGCTGGCCATGCCAAACCAATGCATCATATAACTATGCGGCAAAATGCCCTTGCCCCTTGGCCAAAACTGATAATAAGGCAAGCCTTGCTTATCCTGATAAAAAGGGAAGGCCGCCTGTCCTTTTTCAATGACCTGCTCTGCCGTTCTTCTTTCGGGTTTGGGTAAATGGGGTAATAGATTTCGTAACGTGAACAGGCTGATGGCCGTGTAAAAAATATTATTGTCGGCCACCCGGTTATGAGGGATACCCGCACATCGGCGGAAGGAGGGGAAACTGCCCGGGTAAAAATTTGTCGATTCAGTTACCTGATCTTTGGCTATGGAGGATAAAAGTTCAGCCATCAATGCGCTATCGTTCGTTTGTGCCAGGGCGTGAGTGCCTGTAAACACAATAAATACAGCGATCAAAATAGTACACTTCATGGCTTATTCATATTTCCGGTTTAAAGTTATTGAAATATCCATACCGGGCAATTTTACTGCATGGATAGCCGGATACAAGCATTTCCAAAGCCGGCGTAATTAACTTGTTCCTTGTTTTTATTCAATTATCTTTGCGGCATGACAACTGAGCATTTAAAATCTATGAGAGACCGTGTGTTGGTTTTGAGGAGGTTTCTTTGACGTCGCTAACAGAGAAGCTAAAATAGAAAACGACAAGCAACTTTCACTCTCTCCAGGCTTTTGGGACGATAACGCCCGGGCCACTTCCATTTTAAAAGAAACGAAGGTTAATGAGTATTGGGTAAATATGTTCCACCAGGTGAATACCGGTGTGGAGGATTTTGCCGTACTATTCGATTTCTGGAAGGAAGGAGAAGCCGCCGAAGAAGAAGTAAAAGAAAGCTATGATAAGGCACTTGGTTCCATTGAGGAAGCTGAATTTAAAAGCACCCTGAATGAACCCACCGATGCCTTGCCGGCTGTGATGCAGATCAATAGCGGAGCCGGGGGCACCGAGAGCCAGGACTGGGCAGAAATGCTGGCCCGCATGTACCGAATGTATGGCGAAAAGCAGGGCTGGGGCGTAACGGAGCTCGATTGGCAATGGGGAGATGGCGCGGGTATCAAGACCTGCACCTTCCAGTTCGATGGGGCCTTTGCCTTTGGATTCCTGAAAGCCGAAAGCGGTGTACACCGGTTGGTGCGTATTTCTCCATTCGATAGCAATGCCCGCCGGCATACCAGTTTTGCAAGCGTTTATGTATACCCGTTAATTGATGATAGCATCGAGATCAGTGTGAACCCGGCCGATGTGGAATGGGCTTTTTTCAGGAGTGGCGGTAGTGGCGGACAGAATGTAAATAAGGTGGAAACGGCGGTGCGACTAACCCATAAACCCAGCGGCATCATCATCGAATGTCAGCAGGCCCGCACCCAGGGCGAGAATAGGGATAAAGCCATGGCCATGCTCAAAAGCCGTCTCTATGAAGAGGAAATGAGAAAGCGCCAGGAGATCGCCGATGCCAGCAACAGCAAAAAGAAAAAAATTGAGTGGGGATCACAGATCAGGTCCTATGTGTTTCATCCCTATAAAATGATCAAAGATCACCGAACCGATTTTGAAGTGGGTAATGTAGGCCCGGTAATGGATGGAGAACTGGATGGATTTATCAAGGCCTACCTGATGAGTGAAAAGGAAATGGGTAGCTAAGGTGATGTAATGAATAAGCAAATTTACTCCCTCATGCTTGTACCACTCGGTTGTAGAACATACCTTTGTTGTACCAGTCATTATTAAAACTACGATTATGCAATACGGAGATTTTTATTACCCCATGCCAGTGAATGAACCCGTGCTCAACTATGCACCCGGATCAAAAGAAAAACTGGCCTTGAAATCAGCCATCAAAGAATTAAAATCAACACGCGCAGATATTCCCATGTATATCGGTGCAGAAGAAGTGCGTACCGGGAAGCTGGTGGAGATCCACCCCCCTCACGAACGCAAACACCTACTGGGTCATTTTCATGCTGGTGAAGCCAAGCATGTAACCAAGGCCATCAATGCCGCATTGAAAGCAAAGGATAAATGGGCCGCACTAAGTTGGGAGAACAGGGCCAATATATTTTTAAAAGCAGCCGACCTGCTGGCCGGAAAATACAGAGCATATATAAATGCCAGCACCATGCTTGCCCAAAGCAAGAACTGTTTTCAGGCCGAGATCGATGCGGCATGTGAACTGATCGATTTTCTCCGCTTCAATGTTCATTTCTTAAGTGATATTTACCGCCAGCAACCAATCAGTGGTGCGGGTATGAATAACCGTATGGAATACCGTCCACTGGAAGGTTTTGTATTTGCACTAACGCCATTTAATTTCACGGCGATCGGTGGAAACCTGCCCACCAGCGCGGCCATGTGCGGAAATGTAGTGATCTGGAAATGTGCCAATACTCAAGTGTACAGCGCACAAATGTTCATGCGTATCTTAAAAGAAGCCGGATTACCTGATGGAGTGATCAACCTGGTATTCATTGATGGACCAACCATCGGTGAGATCGTGTTCAACCATCCCGAATTTGCCGGCATTCATTTTACAGGCAGTACCGGTGTATTCAATAAAATGTGGGAAACCATTGGAAAAAATATGGGCATGTATCGTTCCTATCCAAGGATCGTAGGCGAAACAGGGGGTAAGGATTTTGTGATCGCACATAAGAGTGCTGATGTAGATGTTGTTGTTACAGCACTGGCTCGTGGTGCTTTTGAATACCAGGGACAAAAATGTTCTGCCGCATCCAGGGCCTATATTCCGTCTAATTTGGCGGTGGCGGTTAAGAAAAAACTGATCGAAGCCGTGAACTCCATGAAAATGGGAACGGTTGAAGATTTTACCAATTTCATCAATGCGGTGATCGATGAAAAAAGTTTCGATAAACTAGAGAGCTATATTCGCAATGCCCGCAAAAGAAATAGTGGTGCAAAGATCTGGGTGGGCGGCAAATGCGATAAAACAGAAGGCTTTTTCATTGAGCCTACCATCATTGAAGCGCAGGATCCAAAGTATGTAACCATGTGCGAGGAATTATTTGGCCCGGTATTGACGGTGTATATTTATGATGAGAACAAATTTGAAGAAACCCTGAAATTGGTGGATCAAACTTCCTCTTATGCCCTCACGGGTGCCGTGATCGCGAATGATCGCATGGCCGTAGAACTGGCTACCAATAAGCTTCGCAACAGTGCAGGTAATTTTTATATCAACGACAAACCCACCGGTGCGGTGGTCGGGCAACAACCTTTTGGCGGTGCACGAGGAAGTGGCACCAATGACAAAGCCGGTTCATTGCTGAACCTATATCGTTGGTTGAGTGCAAGAACCATCAAGGAAACATTTAATTCGCCTACTGATTACCGTTATCCTTTTTTACAGGAGAAATAGTTGGTTGCAGCGATATCAATTCATGAGCATTAATTATATCATCCCGTGAAAGAAATTTTAAATCATAAGGATCTACAAATACAGATTGCCAGTCTGGCAAATGCTTTATTGAAAAAACATCCCCAGCTGGATGATGTGGTTTTTGTGGGCATCCAGCAGGGTGGGGTTGTGCTGGCCGATGATATTGTAGCAGCTATCCAGTTACTGCAACCAGATAAAAAAGTACAGTATGGCCAACTCGATATCACTTTTTACAGGGATGATATCCGCAAGGAAATACTGGCACCCGATACCATGCACCTTCCTTTTTCAATAGAAAATAAGAATGTAGTGTTGATCGATGATGTGTTGTTCACCGGAAGAACCATCAAAGCAGCCCTGGATGTATTATTGGATTATGGCAGACCCGCCAAAGTTGAATTATGTGTTTTGGTGGATCGTAAAGAACACCGCCAGTTTCCCATTCAGGCAGATTTTTCGGCTATTGAAATGGCAACGGATAAATCAGACAAAGTGAAGCTGATCAAGGATTCCGACAACAACAAGCATGTAGTGCTGATGCCTAAGGGCTAAAGGAATTATGGAAAGGGTTGACGAAAAAACAATAATTTACTATAACTTTGCTTTTTAATGCAACTATCTACTAAACATTTGCTGGGCATTAAAGACATTACCACAGCAGATATTTCCCTTATTCTTTCCACCGCACAACAATTCAAAGAAGTATTACAGCGACCCGTTAAAAAGGTGCCATCCTTACGTGAGGTGACCATTGTGAACTTGTTTTATGAAAACAGTACCCGTACAAGGATGTCGTTCGAACTGGCCGAAAAGCGCCTCAGTGCGGATACCATCAATTTTACGGCTTCAGCTTCCTCAGTTAAAAAAGGCGAAACCCTGCTCGATACGGTGAACAATATTCTGAGCATGAAGGTAGATATGGTGGTGATGCGCCACAGTGCCAGCGGTGCCCCGCATTTCTTGGCAAAACATATTCCTGCAGCCATCATCAATGCCGGCGACGGCATCAATGAACATCCAACCCAGGCCTTGCTGGATGCTTTTTCAATCAAAGAAAAATTACAAACGCTCGAGGGAAAGAAGATCTTATTGGTAGGAGATATCATGCATTCGCGCGTAGCCCTCAGCAATATTTACCTGCTTAAAAAAATGGGTGCTGAACTAATGGTTGCTGGTCCGCCAACACTGATACCAAAATACATTGCCGAAGCCTTACAGGTGAAAGTAGAATACAACCTTAAAAAAGCCCTTGAATGGTGCGATGTAGCCAATGTGTTGCGCATACAACTGGAACGGCAGAATCAGGTCTTATTTTCATCTTTAAGAGAATATAATCTTGCGTATGGTGTCACTAAAAAATTACTCGACGGACTGAAGAAGGAGATCCTCATCATGCATCCCGGGCCCATCAACAGGGGCGTGGAAATAGACAGTGATGTGGCCGATGGTCATCAATCCATCATTCTTCAGCAGGTAGAAAATGGAGTGGCGGTGCGTATGGCTGTGTTGTATTTATTATCAGGGTCTAAAAATAGTTAAGGATATTGTATTAGTTTTGGATCGGTCTTTCCAATTATCAAAACCCATCATCTCGCATGAAACGAATCTGTTTGTTTCCCGGAACATTTGATCCAGTAACATTAGGGCATACCGATATCATCGACAGGGCCTTGCCTTTATTCGATAAACTTATCATCGGTATCGGCCGCAACAGCAATAAGGACCCCATGTTCAGCGAAGAAGAGCGACTGGCATGGATACACGAAATTTATAAGGGCAATCCAAAGGTAGATGCAGTTGTGTATGATGGATTAACCGTTGAATGCTGTAAAAAAGTAAAAGCCAATTTCATCCTGCGGGGTATCCGATACGTGAATGATTTTGAATACGAAAAAGCGATTGCCGACATGAACCGTAGCATCGCCGAAAATATTGAGACCATCTTTCTTACCTGCTTACCAAAATATACTTCAGTAGCCTCCACACTTGTAAGAGATGTATTGCGTAATGGTGGTGATGTATCACAGTTTCTTCCAAAGGCAGTGATCAAGTCGATCAAGAGGAGGAGGTGAGGGCTGTTGGGAGTTGACAGTTGACAGTTGGAAGTTGGAAGTTGGAAGTTGGAAGTTGGAAGTTGGAAGTTGGAAGTTGGAAGTTGGAAGTTGGAAGTTGGAAGTTCAGTCAATTCGAAGGGGTATAAAGTTAACGAAATCACCCA
>CAIRHQ010000108.1 GCA_903878475.1 uncultured Bacteroidota bacterium
GCTCCTTCTACCATTGATGAAAAACAATTTGAAGAACTGCAGATAAAACTTAATCTGAAATAACGAATGGCAGTTCATTGGAAAATCTTTCGGATCATTTCGGTATTGAACTGGATCCTGCTATTTCCTGTGCTGAGCTATGCCAGTTATTATTATTTCACCAGACTGCTTGGAGTAGGCCCTGCTTTATTCCATTATTTTTTTTACTTATTGATATTTTTCCTGTTCAGTTTTCTGGTGAATAGTATTTACCAGTTCCTTTCATTAAAGAATATACTGGATCCATCTATCCAACCCAATAGCGGCAACAGCATCAGCATAAGCTTACTCATCCTTACACTGGCCGGATTGATCCTACTGCTCGCCTTTACTGTGTATGGGACTAATGAAGAATTTTTCAACAAACCCCAAAACTATACCGCGGCTGATCGTACCGGAACCTTTGTGCTGATTTATTTTTTCCTGGTGCTTGTGTTCAACAGCTATATTGTAGTCAAACAAATACAATTGATGAAGATCCGTTCGGCCAAGAAAAAAGCAGGGCTGGGCTCAGTCATAGAAAGCATTGGACAATTAGAGCCCTGAGTTTTTCGTTCAAAAGAACCGATTATCTGAAAATGCACCTGAATTATAAATTTCTTGCTATCTTTTCATTTAGAAAATAACCATCAGACATGAGACCAACAAGGCATATTATCTTTTTACTTATCGCAGCCAGCCTGTTTTCCTGCAAAAAAACAGATACCATTAATTCAGACATTACAGTTGCTGCTAAAACCATATTGAATGTAGCCTATGGTACTGATGCCAAACAAGTGATGGATATTTATCTTCCTGCAGGCCGTCGTGCCGACAGCACCAAGGTAATGGTGATGATCCATGGCGGTGCTTGGGCGAGCGGCGATAAATCCGATTTTGCTGCAGCTGTAGACACCCTTAAAAAAAGGCTTCCCGATTACGCAATTTTCAATATCAATTACCGCTTATCGGATGGTACCAATAATATATTCCCCACTCAGGAAATTGATGTAAAAACAGCCGTAAGGTATATTTACGGCAAGGCCAGCGATTACCAGGTAAGTACAAAATTTGTACTGATGGGAGCCAGCGCCGGCGGGCATCTTGCCATGTTACAGGGATACAAAGATTCTGTTCCGGTAAAACCAAAAGCCATTGTTTCATTTTTTGGCCCTTCCGATATGATGGAGATGTATTTCAATCCGGTGGGTGGCAATCCATTGCTGGCTGCAGCAGTTGCACAGGCTGTGGGAAGAACACCTTTCGCTGATCCACAGATCTATATCAGTTCCAGTCCGGTAAATTTTATCAATGGTGGATCCGCCCCTACCATTTTATTACATGGCGGATTGGATCCATTGGTACAACCATCACAATCCATTGCCGTTCAAACCCGGCTCAGTTTTTTTAATATTACTAACCAGTATGTATTTTATCCAACCGGTGGACATGGCGATTGGAATGCAACCACCTACACCGATGCCTTTAATAAGATTCAGGCATTTTTAACAGCCAATGTGCATTAATCTTCATGGATAAATGACCCTAAACTGGACCTGCAATGCATTCTCTTCTTTAACCCCGGAGTCACTCTATGCGATCATGCAGTTGAGAAATGAAGTATTTGTGGTAGAACAGCAATGTGTTTACCAGGATGCTGATGATAAAGATGCCGTTTCCTGGCATCTTACAGGATGGGATGGCAATAAACTGGTTGCTTATGCCCGGATCATTCCGCCCGGGATCAGTTTTGAAACCTCAAGCATTGGTCGTGTGGTAACTTCGCCTGCTTACAGGAAAACAGGTGCCGGCCGGGCACTCATGCAACGGGCAATTGAGTTTGCCTTCAACCAGTTCAATACAAGTTCCATCTGCATTGGAGCCCAGCTATACTTACTCCATTTTTACCAATCCTTAGGTTTTACCCCCTGTAGTGAAGAATTCCTCGAAGACGGTATCCCTCATATTGAAATGTTATTGCATAAATAATATCCCTTTTCGTACAATAATGGGAAATTATAAGCGTTATTTCTAGGTTGATCCTGTTTTTGAACATAATCTAACTGGTTACTACTTAATCAGGCTCAATTCCACCAATATCTAAAGAAAGACTAAACCAAATCTGATGAACACAGGTTTACGTAACACTGTTTATAAATCATTTATCATCCTCCTAATCGGTATAGGTTTAAACCTAACTTCCTTTTCCCAGGCATTCCTTTTTGGCGGTGAAAAAACAAAAATAGAAGCCGGACTTCATTTTGGACCTAGTTTTTTTCTGGGCGATCTTGGAGGACATAGCGGTAAGGGAACCAATGACCTCAAAGACCTTAACCTGAATCTGACAAAAATGATGAAAGGTGTTTTCATCACCGTTTATCCAAACAGTTGGATGGGCTTAAGGCTTGCAGCCGATGTCACTTACCTAGAAGGCCGTGATGATATCATCAACACTACCGGTATCAATGAACTCTGGAGAAAACAACGCAACCTCGATTTCAAAACCACTGTATTTGAAGCTTATGGCGCACTGGAAATTTTTCCAACCATGTTCTTCTACCGCAATAGTGAATTTGAACCCCGCTTAAGACCCTATGTATTGGGTGGATTGGGAATATTTCATTTCAACCCCAAAGGTTCACTCGCCGATGCCAATGGAAATAAAACATGGTACAACCTGCAACCCCTGCGTACCGAAGGTGAGGGCATGGCTGAATATCCCGACAGTAAACCATACAAACTGACCCAGCTCAATATCCCAGTTGGCGGCGGTATCAAATATTTTTTCTCCGACAGAATGAATTTCAGCATTGAAGTATTGTACAGAAAAACCTTTACCGATTATATCGATGATGTAAGTAAAAAATATATCGACGCCAAAGACTATGTAAAATATTTATCTGCACAGGATGCAACACTGGCAGCAAAATTATCAGACAAAACCATTCCCATCATATTTCCCGGAATGACCCGCTGGCCTAAAGGAACACAAAGAGGTGACATGAAAAATGCCGACGCTTATTTTTCTGTACTGGCAAAAGTCGGTATCCGCTTAGGCCCTATTGAATCGAGCTCTTTCGCTAAAAGGGCGGCACGTCAAACAAGATGCCCATCAGTATATTAATAAAACAACTTGCGTATGAATAATAATTTACCATTGAATCCACTGGCTTGCAAAGCAGCGGTACTTTTCCTGACTTGCCTGTTACTGGTGCTCCATGTATTAAGCTAAATGATTCGCGGTCATCATCCGCTAAAAAAACTAAGGTGTGTAAGGGAAGATTGAAATCAACCTCCAAAGGGCCTGAACTTCTACCAAGATGTGCGGGTAACCTCTGAAACCACACTTACGATTTCATTCGTACCCTTTACACCTTATTAAAAAATCCATGTTTATGAGACATGGATTTTTTTATGAAAGAAATGATAAGCTATAAAAGATATCACGCAAAACTAATGCGCCGGTAATTCTTGTTTAAGGAACTGGGCAGTAAAACTTGCTTTACAACCCAGCAGCCCTTCAGGTACCCCTTCATATAGCACGAGGCCACCACCATCGCCTCCTTCCGGACCGATATCAATAATATGATCGGCCACTTTGATCACATCCATATTGTGTTCTATCACGAGAACGGTATTGCCTCTTTCAACCAGTTTATTCAACACCTCCAGCAAATGCTGAATGTCTTGAAAATGTAATCCCGTAGTTGGCTCATCCAGGATATAAAATGTTTTACCCGTATCTTTTTTCCCGAGTTCGGTAGAAAGTTTAACCCGCTGCGCCTCCCCACCACTAAGGGTAACCGCACTTTGCCCCAGGGTGATATACCCCAACCCCACTTCCTGCAACACTTTTATCTTGCGGAAAATATAGGGCACGGCCTGGAAAAATTCTACGGCCTCATCTACGGTCATATCCAGCACATCGCTGATCGACTTCCCCTTATACCTGATCTCCAGGGTTTCTCTATTATATCTTTTGCCATTGCATTTTTCGCAATGCACATACACATCGGGTAAAAAATTCATTTCAATCACCCGCATTCCCCCGCCTTCACATACTTCGCAACGACCACTTTTTACGTTAAAAGAAAACCGGCCTGCTTTATAACCCCTGATCTTGGATTCGGGTACAGAAGCGAACAAGGTTCGGATATCCGTAAAAAAACCACAATAGGTAGCAGGGTTACTGCGTGGTGTACGCCCGATCGGACTCTGGTTGATCTCGATCACTTTATCAATTTGTTCTAAACCCTCGATGGATGCATATTCCAGCGGTTGTTGTTTAGAATTGTAACAAAACCTGCTCATGAGCGGATACAGGGTTTCATTGATTAGGGTAGATTTACCACTGCCGCTTACACCAGTAATAAGGATCAGTTTTCCCAAGGGAAATTTTACCGAAACATTTTTCAGGTTATTCCCTTTTACACCGTTTAATGCAATGAATTTTCCATTTCCCTTTCTTCTTTCAGCAGGCACCTGTATGCTTTTTGTACCCAATAAGTATTGCGCGGTTTCGGATCCGGAGTGCAACACTTCATCAGGAGTACCCTGGCTTACGATCTCACCCCCATGCTTACCCGCTTTTGGACCAATATCAATCAGATAATCTGCCGCCAGCATAATGTCTTTATCATGTTCCACTACCAGCACACTATTCCCGATATCACGAAGATGTTGCAATGCGCCAATGAGTCGCTGGTTATCGCGCTGATGCAAACCAATGCTGGGCTCATCCAAAATATAGGTGATGCCCTGCAACTGAGAACCAATTTGAGTAGCCAGTCTGATCCGTTGCGACTCGCCTCCACTCAGGGTTTTAGAGGGCCTGTCGAGCGAAAGATAGGTAAGGCCTACATCCAATAAGAACTGCAGGCGATCCCGGATCTCGCGCAACACATCCTTGGCAATGATATTTTGTTTGTCAGTGAGTCGAAGTTCTATCCCATCAAACCAGGCCGCCAGATTATCGAGGTTCATATGGCTCAACTCGGCAATATTCCGGTTATCCAGTTTGAACCAGCGACTCTCTTTTTTCAGTCTTGTACCCTGACAAGTATCACAGGTTTTCAGTTCCATGAATTTCTCTACCCACTCCCTCAACACATCGGTACTTTGAGATGAACTGAACCATCTTTTCAACATCGGTATGATCCCTTCATAGCTTCCGGTAAATTCATTGGGAACAGATTCATCGCTGAGGTCTAATTCCAGGTCGGGACTGATCTCCTGATCGCCATACAACAACAGGTTTAGTTGTGTGTCGGGAATATCCTTCAAGGATTTCTCCAGATTGATTTTATGTTTTTTTGCAAAACTTACTACTTGCTGAAAAACGCTGGCATCTCTTTCTTCTCCCAATGGAGCAATGGCTCCTTCCTTTACCGATAGCGATTTATCAGGCACTACAGCATCCATGCTAATGGTATACACATTACCCAAACCCTTACAAACCGGGCAAGCACCATAAGGCGAATTAAAAGAAAAAGCATTGGGTGATGGAGCTTCATAACTAATGCCGGTATCTTCACACATCAGTTGTTTACTATACTGAACCAGTTTATTATCATCATTCACCAACAGGAACATCAGGTCCTTACCAACCTGTAGGGTCTTTTGCACACTCTGACTCAGTCTGAGTTTCATCTCTTCGGTAACGGCTAAACGATCGATCACCACTTCTATATCATGGATCTTATATCGGTCTACCTGCATGCGGGCGGTTAGGTCAAGCACTTCACCATCAACCCGAACTTTCAGGTAGCCTTTTTTCCGGATATCTTCAAATAGTTCACGGTAATGACCTTTTCTTCCACGCACTAACGGAGCGAGAATACTGATCTTTTTATTTTCATATTTCAACAAGATATTGCTCACGATCTCTTCTTCACTGAATTTCACCATGGGCTTTCCGGTGTGGTAACTATAGGCCACTGCAACCCTGGCAAACATCAACCGTAAAAAATCATAGATCTCGGTAACGGTGCCTACTGTACTTCGTGGATTCTTATTTGTTGTTTTTTGTTCAATGGAAATAACAGGCGACAACCCGGTGATCTTATCTACATCCGGCCGTTCCATATCTCCCATGAATTGACGGGCATAGGCACTGAAACTTTCCATATAACGTCGCTGTCCTTCATTATAGATCGTATCAAATGCCAGAGAAGATTTTCCACTGCCACTTACGCCGGTAAAAACCACCAGTTGGTGCTTGGGTACCGATACATCAATATTTTTCAGGTTATGCTCACGGGCGCCCAGTATTTCAATAACATCGCGTGATGGAACGGATTCTGTTGCTGTGGAGGCCTTCGTCTTTTTAGTTTTTGCCATAATTCTTGCTAACGCAGTAAAGATACAAACAATTGATATGGCCCTTGGGTAATGCATGGGCAAAAAAATTACCGAACCAAGGTCCGGTAATCCAAATATATTTTTACCAAGATCAATGCATGTAGAAATATTGTGCTATGGCAGCATAACAATATTTTTTTCCTGGCATTCCTTTTTCAAGATAAAATGATGCTTGCTGAACACTGCGCTTGATGCTGGCATCACTGCAATTGATTCCTCGGTTATACAAACTGGCATACCAGGCCAGTTTTTCCTGATCGGAAGCCCAGATCTTATGTTCAAACCTGGCATTACAGATCATGATGAATGCAGTAAGATATTTTGCCTGCCATGCGGTGTTATCAAGGTATTGAAGCCGTAAACTACGCTGCGTTGTTTCAGGGGCAGATAAGATCTTATCAAAACCCATATCCCGGATCTGCCCTGGGGTCAGTAAATCTGTCATTTGCTTTTCCACTTGTAACGCAAAGCTTGGTTTCATTTGAAAATGCCCGATAGAAAAATTGGCATAATCAGTTCCCCATTCTTTATACAACACTTTCAGGCTTTCTGTTTGAATGCCATCATACACTTCATTGTAGCGCATCACTTCAGGAAATACAATGGCCTTCATGAATTTTTCATTCACGCCCGCTAAACTGGTATACGGAGTAAAATTATCCTGATGAAGATTCAGGTATTGCTGCGCTTTTGTGTACTTAGTACCGAAACTTACACCAAAATCTTCATTGAAAAGTTGTGTGGTTGTAGCGGCTAAACTGATCATGATCAGCGAAGCGGCGAGTAGTTTCTTATAAAGGTTTTTTACAAACATATATTTCTTTATTATTGGTTTGTGGATTCTTATACAATTGGAACCAGCAAATATTGATCACATTGTTAAGGGTTACGAAATGCGGATACAATACATGGTCGGCCTTAACCTTGGTACCATCACCCTTATACACGACCCCATTATCAAATACAACTGATTTTGCAGGGTCTGGAGACATGATCAGTTTATCCTTATCAATTTCAATGTCGAATTTTGCCACGCTTACACCATTCACCAGCAATTCTGTTGGACTCTGTTGCGGAATGGTAATAATATTTCCGTTTTCATCGAGCCATCCTTCCGACATTTGCATAGCGGCCATCATATCATAAGGGCCTGTTTTTTTACCGGTATTGGTAATGAAATAGGCATTGCCTCCATTACTTACGTCCATCGCCATACACATGGCATATTTGAAATTGTAGCTCACTTTTAATTTAGCTGCCATGCCGGGCAATTTTTGCTTCGAGTTTTCACTAACCAATACTCCACCAGCGGCCATATTGTTGCCTTCAATAGCCGTGGCAAAAAAATGTTTCTTGTCTTCGCTCACCACCATTTCCGTGATCATAAAATATGGCCCATAGGTTTTCCCATTAAATTGAATAGTGGGTTTCCCATTCTCCAGTTTTGTATATTTTTTTGCAATAGCATCACTGCCTTCCAGATCGTTGCTGTGTTTCGCATTCGGACTGATTGAATTCAGTGGAGGCTCATCAAACGGACCAGTACGGGTTCCATTGTCGATCAGGTAGAATTTTTTATCCTTCTGGGTTACCATCTTCCAACCCACTGTTTTACCGTCGGTGAGGTAAACCTTAGTTTCGTCATACATCAGCACTTCACCTGCCTCCAACGTAACCGCCAGCGTACATTCGGAAGCATTGGGCGGTGCTTTTACCGTGCTGCTGCCACTGTTATTATTGGAATTGTTGTTACCCGAAACCGGCTTTTCAGTTTCCTTAGGATCAGTGTCTGTTTTTTTCTCCAGTACACTGTTGGCCTTGTCCTTTAATTTTTTTAGCAATTGAGCATGTGCTGTGGGTGCAGCTATACAGCCCATGATGACCAGGGATAGAATTATTCTTTTCATAAGTGAATGTTGTCCTGCTATGAATGTACAGAAATATATCAAGATTACATAACCAAATCTAAAAATTTGGGCCAAAAATGAATCCGTTTTTGACCTTGATATAGTACATTGCAGAAAAATTCTGCATGTTCAATCTTTTTGGAAAAAAAGGGGAAATAAATGAGGGCCGGCTTTTTACCGATAAGGTATATATGACCCATGAAGATAAACTCAGGGCCATTTGTGAACTGGCCACGAAAGATCCGAATTGTATTTTCATAGCCTGGTTCCCGGATACGGTTGCCGAATTTCAATCCATTTTCAAAGAAAATAATCTCGATACTGCGCGCATTGTTGAAGCCACTCGATCGCAAAGGCACTTACCGAACTGCTACCCTGTTTTTCTTGAACACTATCCGCTAGCCGAAAAGGAAATAACTTATGCCAGTACATGGAATCAGCAATCCTTGCTGGTGTTTAGTTCCATGGATGAAGCCCTGTTCAAACATTTTGGCAGCGAAAAAATGATCCCCGTGATGAAGATGATGGGCATGAAAGCCAATGAGCCCATTGAACATGAACTGGTAACCAAATCCATTGCCCGCAGTCAGGAAAAAATTGCTGCACAAACCGGGGGTGTAGATCTTGGCGGCCATTCGCAGGAGGTCTGGTTGAAAAATAATTTAAAATAATTTTTTTCTAAAACACAATACAGTAAAGTATTTCAGCGTTTCATAAAAAATATTTTTAAAAAATATTTGGAACTTTGAAATTTGCAGTCCTATATTTGCAGCAGTTCTTTATTTATCACTTATCAAGAAAGGCAGAGGGTAATGGCCCGATGAAGCCTTGACAACCTATTCTTTATTTCCAATGGGAAAGAAGAAAAAGGTGCCAATTCCATCTCGAGTAAAATCGGGAGAGATAAGTCAGATCCAAAGCTTAATACATTATTTAAAAAATAGTAAGCTCATCTGATTTTTCGGGTGAGCTTTTTTTATGTACATACCCTCCATCCCTGGGTATCACATAAAAATGCTTTCCCGATAAGCCGCGCTCTTGGTAAGTTGATGCATTTAAAAAAAATTAACACATCAATAAACCAAAAAAAAAGTAAGATGAGCAACGCCACACAACTGATCCACAGCATTCCCGTAGATCCATTAACAGGAAGCATTTCTGTTCCCATTTACCAAACCAGCACATTTGTTCAGGAAGCCCCCGGTGTGAACAAAGGATATGATTATGCCCGCAGCAACAACCCTACCCGTGCTACATTGGAAACCGTGATTGCACAATTGGAAAAAGGCTCAGTGGGCATTGCCTTTGGTAGCGGACTGGCAGCCATAGACGCAGTTGTTAAATTATTAAAAGCCGGAGATGAGATATTGGCGGTTGATGATATTTACGGAGGAGCATTTCGCCTGTTCACCCATATCTATGAAAAATTTGGCATCAAAGTGAATTATGTGGATACCACGGATGCCGGGAATGTATTCGATGCCATCACTCCCCATACCCGACTGATCTGGCTGGAAACCCCCACCAATCCTACTTTGAAAGTAAGTGATATTGAAGCCATCGCAAAAATCGCCAAGGCCAATTCCTGTTTACTTTGCGTGGATAATACTTTTGCTTCACCCGCCTTACAACAACCGCTCACGCTGGGAGCTGATCTGGTAATCCATAGCGCAACAAAATATTTAGGTGGTCATAGTGACCTCATCGCCGGATTGGTAGTGGCCAAAGAACAGGAACTGGGAGAAAAAATAAAATTCATCCAGAATGCCAGTGGAGCCATACTGGCACCGTTCGACAGCTGGCTGGTGATCCGTGGCATTGAAACCCTGCACCTTCGTGTTCAACAACATTGTCGTAATGCACAAGCCGTGGCAGAATGGTTACAAACCCATCCTGCCATTGACCAGGTATTCTATCCGGGTTTACCTACCCACCTCAACCATGCCATCGCCAAAAAACAAAGCAAAGGTTTCGGCGGCATCGTTTCTTTTACCCTGAAAAATGATACCGAAGCTGCAGCCACTGCACTGGTAACCAGTACCCATTATTTTAAATTGGCCGAAAGCCTGGGTGGCGTAAAAAGTCTGCTCTGCCATCCGGCACAAATGACCCATAAAAGCATTCCGGCAGAAAAACGTAGGGCAGCCGGAGTGGCTGATAGCCTAGTAAGACTGAGCGTAGGATTGGAAGAAGTTGCCGACCTGATCGCCGATCTTGACCAGGCATTTGAAAAAGTTAAACAATCAGAAAAAATAAATGCATCAACAATTAGCGTTTAGTCTACATAGTTAAATTCCATTCAAAAAATATCATTCACCGTAAACAGAAGAACCTTGGCAACGTATAAACCGATCAATCCAAAAACCGATACCCTTACCCTTGGCCTGTTTGGCTTTGGCACCGTAGGAAAGGGACTGTACGACGTACTCCACAGTACTCCTACCCTGCAGTCGGCCATAAAAAAAATATGCATTAAAAATGCAGATAAAAAAAGGAGCATCCCGGCTGAACATTTCACTACCGATGCAAATGCTTTGCTGTATGATGACAGCATCCATGTCATTGTAGAATTGATCGACGATGCCCAGGCCGCGTTCGCGATTGTAAAAACAGCCATGCAACAAGGCAAGGCGGTGGTAAGTGCCAATAAAAAAATGATCGCCGAACATTTTGAAGAATTGCTTGCCTTACAACAGGAATACCAAACCCCTTTTCTGTATGAGGCGGCCTGTTGCGCCAGCATGCCCATTGTAAGGAATCTGGAAGAGTATTACGACAATGACCTATTGCAATCATTCAGGGGCATCATCAATGGTTCAACCAATTTTATTCTTACCAAGATCTTTGAAGAGCAGCTTGAATTCAATGAAGCGCTGTTACTAGCCCAACAACTGGGTTTTGCGGAAAGCGATCCCAAACTGGATATCGGCGGTTTTGATGCAGCTAATAAACTCAGCATCTTACTGGCCCATTCCTTTGGGGTGATCGCAAAAACAGATGATTTCCTTTTCAATGGTATTGAAAATATTTCCCTGCAGGATGCTACCGTGGCCAAGGAAAAAAAATATAGCATAAAATTGGTGGCCAATGCAAAAAAATTAAGCAATGGCAAACTGGCAAGTTTTGTTCTCCCACAATTCGTAACTCCCAAAGACGACCTGTACCATGTACAAAATGAATTCAATGCGGTAACTACTGAATCAGCTTTTGCCGACAAACATTTTTTTAAAGGAAAAGGCGCAGGAGCATTCCCCACTGCTTCGGCAGTATTGAGTGATATTTCGGCACTGCGATACAATTACCGGTATGAATACAAAAAAATTCACCATCAAACCGACACCACGATCAGCAATGATTTTTATCTGAATGTGTTCATCAGTGTGGATGATATCAGCAAGATCAATAAGGCTGATTTTGAATGGATCGAAGAATGGCATAACGGATTTAAATACAGCTGGCTAAGCGGCGTGATCCATGCCGATAAATTATTTAATAGCAACTGGTGGAAACAGCCGGGCGTGTCACTGATCCTAAATCCTGATGCAGTGATCGAGACCATTGAATATAAAAAGATAAGTAAACGCAGCCTGGAACTGGCCGGCGTGGTTTAAGCTTGTATTTTGGTTTAGCAATAAAAAATCGCCCCTGTATCGACAGGGGCTTTTTTTCTTACTGGGTAATATAATTTTGAAGATGGGTAATGGTTTCTTTCTGGGTGGCTATGATGGCATTCACCACATCCCCGATCGAGATCATTCCTACTAATTTATTGTCTTGCAGCACAGGCAGATGTCGAATATGGTTCTTTGTCATCAGTTCCATGCAGGTTTCAATGCTATCATTTGGATGAGTGGTGATGAGTTTTTCGGTCATGATCTCGTTCACCAATGTTGCTCTGGATGACTTGCCATTCAACACGATCTTTCTGGCATAATCACGCTCAGATAAAATTCCTTTCATTTGGTCGCCTTCCAATACCATCAATGCGCCAATATTCTTTTCGCCCATAATTTTTATGGCTTCATACACCACAACATCGCCAGTTACAGAAAAAACCTGGGCACCTTTCACTTTTAAAATTTCGGATACTTTCATAAAAAAACTTTTAGCCTGTTAGTAAATAAAATAGTTTCTGAAAAATCCTTCATAAAGTTAACTCATTTTTGAGGGTTAATATTAACTTTTAATGCACCGTTAGTAGGCAGAAATGTCTCAAAAATTCAAGCTAAAACTGATTACCAATACCCTTCTTGCTTGATTTTTACCATTGGCTACGCCCGAATATCGTATTTTCGTTATCCCTTTCAGGCATCAAAATGAGTTAATGCAACGGATTCGATATTTCATAGTTTTTTTCTTGATATTATGCATGATGCTGCCGGGCAGCCTTACGCTATCTGCACAATGCAGCGGCCCGCTCACAACCCTTCCTTATAATGAAGATTTTGAAGCCAGCAACGGAGGCTGGATTACGGGGGGCACTTCATCCGACTGGGCCTGGGGCACTCCATCCAAATCTGTGATCAGCAGTGCTGCTGCAGGTGTCAAATGCTGGATCACCGGGGGATTGAATGGAAGTTCCTATAATAATGGAGAGAACTCCTGGCTGCAAAGTCCCTGTTTTGATTTCTCTGCTGCCGTACATCCGCTGATAAAATTTTCGGTATTCTGGGAAATGGAAAAGAAATATGATGGGGCCAGTATGGAATACTCAACCAATGACGGGGCCAGTTGGCAATTACTTGGTTCTAGTTCCGAAACCGGATGTTCGGCCATTGACTGGTATAATAATTCATCCATTACCTATCTGGGTGGAAGCCAGGGTTGGTCGGGTAACAAACAACCCAATACAGGTTCCTGTCTGGGAGGTAATGGAAGTAATAACTGGGTGATCGCCCAGCACGACCTGAGTTTTTTAGCAGGCACGCCAAAAGTGATTTTCAGGTTCAGGTTCGGAGCGGGTACCACCTGTAATGGTTATGACGGATTTGCTATTGACGAGATCAGCATCAGCGAGGCCCTACCCAATACAGCCGAATTTACCTATACCTGTACCAGTAACCGAAATGCTTCGTTTATCAGCAATGCGCCATTATGTGCTGCAGGATATCAGTGGGATTTTGGAGATCTCGCTTCTGGTGCCAACAATAATTCTACACTCGCCAGTCCTAACCATATTTTCTCTGCTCCCGGGCTCTACCATATCAGTTTAATTATTAGTTTTTTATCGGGCCCGCCTGCAACAGTAAACCATGATTTTATTGTACTGGATGCGAGCATCAATCTTTTGAGTGCTGTTTTATGCAATGGTGATCAGTCGGGTGCACTTGCTGCGATGGTTAGCGGTGGAGGTGCTGGTGGGTATACGTATTTGTGGAATACAATTCCTGCCCAAACCAGTTCCAGCATCATCAATATTCCTGCGGGCAATTATACGGTTACCATCAATACTGCGAATGCTTGTCCAACAGATGTTTCGTATTTACTAACCGAACCCGCTATTATAAAAATTGATCCCACCATAACTCCTGCTCAATGCAATCAAAATAATGGCAGCATCACGGCTGCCATTAGCGGCGGAGTGGCCCCATACCAATATAGCTGGTCGAATGGGAATAACAGTTCGGCTATCAACAATGTTAGTCCGGGTACCTATGCTTTAACCATCCGGGATGCCAATGGCTGTACTTCAATTAAGAACAATCTGGTTGTTGCCAATAATCAAAATTCCA
>CAIRHQ010000109.1 GCA_903878475.1 uncultured Bacteroidota bacterium
ACGATCACGGGCATCAGTAATTTTAAGAACGCCGAGAACAGGATGCCGGTACGGGCTGTTTTCAAATCGGCGCCCAGTGCGCGTTGCGTGATATATTGATTACAACCCCAATAGTTCAGGTTGGCGATCCACATCCCTCCGGCCATCATGGCCAGTCCGGGTAAACTCACATAATGATTCACCTGTTGTGTACTGGCGCCGGCACCGGGTTTATCGAAGATCATTTTAAAATGGTCGGGGGCCTGCACCAGCAATTGGTTAAAACCGGCCAGCATATCTGATCCCAGTCCAAAGCTTTTACTCACCATCGTGAGGGCGATATAAGTGGTGAGTAATCCGCCCAATATCAGCACCATCACCTGGATCACATCAGTAAACCCGATCACCTTCATGCCGCCAATGGTGATAATGAGTGCGAATACCGCCAGCCCGATCATGATCAGGTGAAAATAGGCACCGCCGGTTAAACTGTTTATGGCAATAGAACCCAGGTATAAAATTGCGGTTAGGTTAACGAACACATACAAGAACAACCAGAACACTGCCATGATGAGGGCTACGGTTTCATTATAGCGCTGCCGCAAGAACTGGGGCATGGTAAAGATGCGGTTCTTTAAATAAATAGGCATGAAGAATACGGCCACAATGATCAATGCTGCCGCAGCGATCCACTCATAAGCAGAAATGGCTAAACCAAGCCGGAACCCATTCCCACTCATACCAATGAACTGTTCGGCTGATATGTTGGAGGCGATCAATGAAGCCCCAATAGCCCACCAGGTAAGCTGCCCCTCGGCTAAAAAGAAATCAGCCGCATTTTGTGATGGGGCTTTTTTGCGCCGGTATATATAATAACCATAGCCGGCTACCAGGAAGAAATAAAAAATGAAAATGATATAATCGGTGAGTTGCATAAGTGATCGTTAAGTAAAAATAAATGTAAGTAAAATAAATGATTATCCTTTCGGGACCCCCTTATAAAGCATTGGTCCGTTTGCCCTGAAAGGTTTATACACATTATGTCCTATTTAATCCACTTATTGATTAATAATGGTCAATAATCTTTTTTATTAATGGTAGCTGTTATACTTTTATACTATTCTATTCGATGAATAAATATTTTATCACGTTAAACCTTTATCGCCTTTCCCGTTCTAAATTCGCATGCAAACAAAAAGTATAATAAACAACAAGCTTGAACTGATGAGTCACCACGCTTCAGTACAGGTGATGCGTCATAAAACAACTCATCAAAATTTATTGCTGGCTTCGATTTCCTTTTCACCGGGTGATGTGATCAGCAAGTTCACCGCCGCTACTACCCAATCTTTTGCTACTTATCTTACCGTGCAAACAGGAGTAGATACACATATCACCCTTTGGCCCGAATTCCTGCAATATATCAACCACAGTTGCGAGCCCAATGTTTTTTTTGACACACACACGATGGAGTTGATCTGTTTAAAACCGGTTCAGGCGGGTGATGAACTTTGTTTTTTCTATCCTTCTGCCGAATGGGAAATGGCACAACCTTTTCTTTGCAATTGTGGCAGCCGCCATTGTTTGCAACTAATCAATGGTGCCTCTCATTTATCCAATGAAACCCTGGGCCGATACCGGCTTACGGATTTTATACAGGGGCAGGTAAACCAACGGCAGCCGCTGTAACGAACAATATCTTATGCTTTCATCCAGTCCTTTATCTCTTCCCTTACCCGCAAACCAGTTATTCGTGTGGGTATTGGCGCCCTATCTGGAAAGCAGCGACGATAATATAAATTATTACTACGATTTTTCTCAAAGCATTGATGAGTATACCCGAACCTTTGAAAGTTTGGGGGTAGCCTGGAAATGGCAACCGGTTACCATGAATGATTATGCCTCGGTGATCAACAATATTATTAATGAGAATGAGTCCGACAGTCGCACCCATATCGTTTTTAATATTTGTGATGGCGACGAGGTGAATGGAACCCCGGGCATTTCAGTGGTGCGGTTATTAGAAGCGTCGGGGTTGATCTACACCGGCTCAGATGAATATTTTTATGAGATCACCACTTCTAAGATCCCTATGAAAAATGCTTTTGATCAGGCGGGGGTGCCTACTCCTGACTGGGAAGCCATTCATAGCCGAACACAAAACCTGAAAGGTATTACCGAAAAATTGGGTGTGCCTTTAATAGTAAAGCCATCTGTTTCTGGTGGAAGTATGGGAGTTGGAATCAGGAATGTAGTAAGCTCCGAATCGGAAATGAATGAACAGGTACAACAGATGTTTGATGGATATCGCGGATGGCAGCTTACCAGCGATGGGATCATTGCTGAGTCGTTCATCAACGGACCCGAATACACGGTGTTGATCGTGGGGTCTTATGACGAACCCGAAACTGCCAGGGTATACGAACCGGTAGAACGCATCTTTCATCCTTCGCTACCCGATAAAGAAAAATTTTTGAGCTTCGACAGGTTATGGGAAATTTATGAAGAAGAAACCGAAATGCCCGAACAGGGAAATTTTTATGAATACCAGGTTCCGGATGCGGCGTTGGTGGAACAGATAAAAAAGATCAGCTGGGATGCTTATGTGGCCACAAAGGGAACGGGCTATACCCGGGCCGATGTGCGGATGGATAAGGATAGTAAAAAAATGTATGTGCTGGAAGTGAATGCACAGTGCGGGCTGAGCGAAGACGAGAACTATACTTCCATTGGTGCCATATTGCGACTAAGCGATAATAGTTTTAGCGATCTCGTGGTGGCCATTATTCATGATGCTTACCAAAGAAAGCGGGTAGCCAATAATTGTAAAGGCCCGGCGTAAAATAACTGATATGAAAATTTGTGTGCTTCAACCCGATTACTCAACCTCTCAAGTAGATTATCAATACTATGATCCCGCTCGTGATCTAAGCCACCTGATGCCTGAGGCGCAGTTCGACCATGTGCTTTTAAATAAACTCAGCACCTATAAACAACTGAAAGAACTAAAGAAAAAACAGTACGATATTTTTGTGAACCTCTGCGAGGGTTATCTGGAATGGGAAGTGCCCTCTATTGATGTGATCTATTCCATGGAATTGTTGAACCTGCCTTTTACCGGTCCCACTACATTATTATACGACCCCCCAAAAGAGCTGATGAAATATGTGGCCTATACCGAAGGGGTAAAAACGCCGGCTTATGCAATACTGGAACGCGGCGATAATATAGAAGAAGCGTGTAAACATTTGCGTTATCCCTTGTTTGTAAAACCGGCCAAGGCGGGAGATAGTTTGGGGGTAGATGAAAAAAGTTTAGTGAATAATCTTGATGAGCTGGTCCAAAAAACCGGGGCCATCATGGAAGAATACGGGCCCCTGCTGGTAGAAGAGTATATCAACGGACGCGAGTTTACGGTGATGCTGGCGGCCAATGCCGAAGATGAAAAAACATGCAGGGTATTTAAGCCGGTAGAATATATCTTCCCCGAAAAAAACCAATTCAAGACCTATGCCCTGAAAACTTCCGAATTACATCCCAATGCCAA
>CAIRHQ010000110.1 GCA_903878475.1 uncultured Bacteroidota bacterium
GTAGACCTGATCCTCATCGAAACCATTTTTGATACCCTGAATGCCAAGGCCGCCATCTATGCGGTAAAAAAATATTTCCGGGAAGCACATCTTGCCGAACTCCCCATCATGATATCGGGAACCATAACGGATGCGAGTGGACGCACTTTAAGCGGACAAACACTGGAAGCGTTTTATGTATCCGTGATGCACGCCAAGCCGATCAGTATCGGACTGAATTGTGCCCTGGGCGCCACACAGATGCGATCGCATATTGAAGAGCTTTCGCAGATCGCCAGCTGTTATACTTCAGCCTATCCCAATGCGGGCTTGCCCAATGCTTTTGGCGAATACGACGAGCAACCGCATGAAACTGCCCATATCATTGAAGAATGGGCCAATGAAGGTTTCGTGAATATCGTAGGCGGATGCTGCGGCACCACCCCCGCACATATAAAACATATTGCCGATGAAGTAAAGCACTGTACCCCCAGGCCATTGCCGGTGGTAGATAAAGTATTTACCGATCAATAATTACATACATGAGTGAAGCAACACATATAAGGCCTTTTTTAAGATTAAGCGGATTAGAACCACTGATCGTTCGCCCCGAAACCAATTTTGTAAATGTGGGTGAGCGCACCAATGTTACCGGATCAAAGAAATTTGCCCGACTGATCCGGGAAGAAAAATATGAAGAAGCCCTGAGCGTTGCCCGCCAACAAGTTGAAAGCGGTGCCCAGGTGATCGATGTGAATATGGATGATGCCTTACTGGATGGAGTGCATGCCATGAAAACTTTTTTGAATCTGGTGCAGGCCGAGCCGGATATTGCGCGCATCCCCATCATGATCGACTCTTCTAAATTCGAGATCATTGAAGCCGGATTAAAATGTGTGCAAGGCAAATGCATCGTGAACTCCATTTCCATGAAGGAAGGAGAACAGAAATTCATTGAACAAGCCTTCATTTGTAAAGACTATGGCGCCTCGGTGATCGTAATGGCTTTTGATGAAAAAGGACAGGCAGATACCCGCGACCGCAAAATAGAGATCTGTTCTCGCGCCTATACCATCTTAACCGAACAAGTAGGATTTGATCCGCAAGACATCATTTTTGATCCCAATATTTTTGCCGTGGCCACCGGCATTGAAGAGCATAATAATTATGCCGTTGATTTCATTGAAGCCACCCGTGAAATAAAAAAAAGGATGCCCCTTACGAAAGTGAGTGGCGGTGTTAGCAATGTATCCTTCTCCTTCAGGGGCAACGACCATGTGCGCGAAGCGATCCACAGTGTATTCCTGTACCACGCCATCAAAGCCGGTATGGATATGGGTATTGTAAATGCCGGTCAGCTGGTGGTATATGATGAAATAGAACCGGAACTGCGATCACTCTGCGAAGAGGTATTGCTTAACCGGAACAATAATAATAATGAAGCCACGGAAAAACTGATCATCCATGCCGAAAAAGTAAAATCAAAGGGCAAGGTGGAAGTGAAAGATGAGAAATGGAGGAATGAACCGGTA
>CAIRHQ010000111.1 GCA_903878475.1 uncultured Bacteroidota bacterium
TCCTGCATCTCTTCATCAGTGGGATTGGCCACAATGCAACAATTCAGATTACGGTGCACCATTTCCTGCAATTTTTTGGAAGGGTTTTTTCCTGCGATCACTAAAGGAATATTCAGGTCCGGAAAAACTGACTGCATCAGCCAACTTACAGCACGTTCATTTTCATTAATACCCAGGTTGCCATGGTATAAGCAGAAGCATCCTTTGCCGGGTTTGCCTGCTGCCAAAGTGTGTGGTAAGAAAACCGGTAGAAAATTAATTTTAGGTGCACTGAATTCGTTGCGATATATCGCCATATCGGTGGTACTCACGGCTAGGAATAACGCTTTTTGTGCAAGCCCTCTTTCATACTGTTTCAGCAACCTGCTTTCATGCCAGTAGTACAATTTTTTAACAGGGTTGCGCTCCAGCTTTGCCAGTTGACGGTAATATTCAAATTCAGCATTGTGCAGTCGTACCACGATCTTTCGGTTACTCAGTTCCCCACTGAACAGGCCATAACTGGTTTGAATGCCTTCTAGTAAGATCGGGTGCTGATCGCGGTTCAGGTTGGCGATCAATTCGGAACACCTGCGACTATTAACGATAAAGGGTAAACGAAATGACCAGCGGCTGATATTTTTTTTGCGGGGGTAATAGTGAACACTGGCACAATATTGTTCAAGGATGGGTTCTGGTTTTCGCCCATGCGTAAAGCAGTGCAGGTGTATCTGAATGCCCAACTGCTGAAGGGGCTTTAATTTATTGAACAGATCAACTACACCACCATAGTCCGCCGGGTAGGGGATATCATGGGTTACAATATGGAGGTGCCGTTCGCTCATGTATTATTGGTTGATCAATTTATTGCTGCTACAGGTTGTTATAAAATCTGATCAATGTTTTTTCTTCTTCTTGCCAGTTGAATACCCTGCGGGCTGCTTCGCATTGTTGTTTCAGCCGTTGGTGCAGGCTTTCATCTTTCATTAATTGGTTGAGTGCATTCACCAATGTGTCGGTTTGAAGATCATCCACCAGCCAGGCCACTTCATATTGCTCATTGATGCGCCGGTACTCTGGGAAATTCATGCTGAGTTGCGGAACGCCTGCATGGATATAATCAAAAAACTTATTGGCCAGCGAATAATATTGATTCAAACCATTGTTCTCTACCAGGTTTATCCCGATATAGGCAAGAGCAGTGATTTTTTCAAGTTCCTCCGGCATCAGCTTTCCTTTACACAACACTTTATCCCTAAGATTGTTTTCGTTGATCAATGCTTTTGTTTGTGCCATAAAATTACCATCTCCATAGATCAATAACTGAGCATCTACCTGCTTCATGGCCGGGATAAGGAATTCCAGTCCGCGCGCCTCATTTACCGCCCCCTGATACAATATATACCGCTCCTTTACCGGGCCGGAAGCTGTTGTTTCTTGTAGCAAGGGCATATTTCTGATCACCGAATACTGCACGGCATACAGTTCTTTAAAAGCATCAGCAATACTTTCACTGACGGTATATCCATTTTTAAATTTGGGTATGAATCGTTTTTCGATGGCATGCCATACGCGGTATATCCTGGGCCTGCTGATGATCTCTTTTTGCTGCGAAAAATATTCATGGGCATCGTAAACCCGGGTACAGTTCTTTATTGAGGAGGCCAGCCATACCGGTAACATAGTATCGGTATCGATGCAACATACAATTTCGGCTTTGCTGAAAAGCAGGTAAAAGAACAGGGAGATATTATAACCGGCATAAAATCCAAATCCCTTCCCGAATGGGGTGAACAACCTTTTCTGCTTAAAATTCCGGGATTGGAACGGTAGTGACTGCTTGAGCCGGGTACCTACAAGGGTTACTGAGTAACCGTTTTGGGCCATACTGGTACAGATCCGGATCATGCGCTGATCGTAGCTGAGGTCGTTGGTTACCGTAAAAATTACCCTTTTCAAGCCCAAGTTTTTTACTAAAATGTGGTTAAATCATAGCAATATTCAAAAAAAATCCTCATTTCACCACTAAAACGGAATTATTTATGTAGTTTTGCAGCCAAATTAAAAGTAAAAACGGCGCCAATCCGGGTGCCAGTAAAAAAACAAATTAGATGTCTTATTTAACAACAGAAAAAAAAGCTACCATTTTCAGCAGTTTCGGTGCTTCTGCAAAAAATTCAGGTTCCATTGAGGGCCAGATCGCTTTGCTAACAGAGCGCATCAATCATATTTCAGATCATCTGAAATCCAACAAGAAAGATTTCTCCACACAAAGGGGTTTGATGAAGATGGTTGGACAGCGTAAGCGTCTGTTGACCTATCTCAGCAAGCATGACCTCACCGGCTACAGGGCCTTGATCGAGAAACTGGGTCTCCGTAAATAATTTTATTTCAAGCTTATGTAATACGAATATTCCCAATGCTCATCAAAGCTTGGGAATTATTCTTTTTAAACAAGGTTTGCATTCCGCAAACTTTTAAAATCAAACGTAATTATGTTACAACCAAAATCAATAACTTTTGATATAGGTGGCGGCCGTATGGTAACCATCGAAACAGGCAAAATGGCCCGTCAGGCTGATGGAGCGGTAACAGTAAGGCAGGGTAATTGTATCCTCCTGGCCACTGTGGTAGCGAATAAGGAGCCAAAAGCGGGACAAAGTTTTTTCCCATTATCAGTTGATTATCAAGAAAAATTTGCTTCTGCAGGTCGTGTACCGGGTTCATTCTTCAAAAGAGAAGCCCGTTTGAACGATTATGAAATTCTTACTTCACGCCTGATCGATAGGGCATTGAGGCCTTTGTTCCCCGAAGATTATCTATGCGAAGTACAGGTGTTGGTTTCACTTATCTCCTCGGATGATGAAGTGATGCCCGATTCATTAGCATGTTTAGCAGCCTCTGCAGCATTGGCTGTTTCTGATATTCCCATTCAGGAGATCATCTCTGAAGTGCGTATCGGAAGGGTAAATGGCGAAATGGTCGTTAACCCAAGTCGTACCCAACTGGCCACATCCGACCTCGAATTCATCATTGCCGCTACCGATAAGAATATCATGATGGTGGAAGGTGAGAGTAAAGAGTGTCAGGAAGAAGACCTGATCAAAGCCATTGAACTGGCACATGATGCTGTTCGGGTTCAGGTAAAAGCGCAGGAACGATTGAGGGATCTGGTAGGAATGACCGCAAAAAGAGAATATACCAAACCTTATAGGAATGAGGAACTGAATGAGAAGATCAGCGCATTCGCAAAAGATAA
>CAIRHQ010000112.1 GCA_903878475.1 uncultured Bacteroidota bacterium
CTACACGGCCTCACCATGCACAGCGAACGTCCGGGGCACCGCATGTACGAACAATACCATCCCTTGGGGATCGTGGGCGTAATATCTGCTTTTAATTTCCCGGTGGCCGTATGGAGCTGGAATAGTATGTTGGCATGGGTTTGCGGAGATGTTTGTGTTTGGAAACCAAGCGAAAAAGCACCCCTTTGTGGGATCGCTTGCCAACAGATCATTCAATCGGTCTTCAAGAAAAATCAGGTACCCGAAGGCGTTAGTAATATCATTTCAGGAGGAAGAGAAGTGGGCGAATGGATGAGCCAGGATACCCGCATTGCGTTGGTTTCCGCTACCGGTAGTACCCGCATGGGTAAGGCAGTAGGCGCAGCGGTTGGGCAACGACTGGGCAGAAGTTTACTGGAACTGGGGGGCAACAATGCCATCATCATTTCGGCAGATGCCGACCTCGACATGGCCCTGATTGGCGCTGTGTTTGGTGCCGTAGGAACTGCCGGACAACGCTGTACCAGCACCCGCAGACTCATCATTCATGAAAAAGTGTATAATAAATTCAGGGATAAACTGGTGCATGCTTATCAGCAATTGAAGATCGGCGACCCCCTCAATACAAAAAATCATGTGGGACCGCTGATTGATCAGGATGCTGTAGCGATGTACCTCGACAGTATAGAAAAATGTAAAGCCGCAGGCGGAAATTTCATTGTGGAAGGAGGCGTACTGAAAGGCAAGGCCTATACCAGTGGTTGCTATGTGAAACCCTGCATCGCGGAAGCTAAGAACCATTTCCCGGTTGTTCAACACGAAACCTTCGCTCCTATTCTGTACCTCATGAAATACAAAACCATGGACGAAGCCATTGCACTTCAAAATGGAGTACCACAGGGTTTGTCATCGGCCATCATGACCAATAATTTGCGCGAAGCCGAGCATTTTCTTTCTACTGCGGGCAGCGATTGTGGCATTGCCAACGTGAATATTGGCACCTCAGGTGCAGAGATCGGTGGGGCATTTGGTGGTGAAAAAGAGACTGGCGGAGGAAGAGAAAGCGGTAGTGATGCCTGGAAAGTTTATATGCGCCGTCAAACCAATACCATCAATTACACCCGAAATTTACCCCTAGCCCAGGGCATTAAATTTAATTTGTAAATATTTGCCAATAAAAGGTAAGCGGCTTTGCCAGTTAATACCCTAGGTTTATTTTCGCTAATATAAAATACACAATATGAACAAGACCTTTAATTTACTGATCGGTGCACTCAGTGTGTGTGCCAGTTCATTTGCCCAAACAGCAGCTGTGCCTAAAAGCTGGCATATGCTGGATAAAGAAGCCAGTGGATTTTACGGAATCAGTGCCGACAAAGCATATGATTTCATTAAAAGTAAGAACCTGAAAAGCAAGACCGTGGTGGTTGCTGTGATCGATAGCGGAATTGATACCCTGCACGAAGACCTGAAAGCCATCTTATGGACCAACCCAGGAGAGATACCCGGCAATGGCATTGATGATGATAAGAACGGGTACATCGATGATGTACACGGATGGAATTTTATTGGCGGTAAAGATGGTAGAAATGTAAAAGAAGACAGCTACGAAGCTGCAAGGGTTTACCATGCACTGAAAGGAAAATGGGGTGGCAAAGAAGTTGATCTGTCTAATTTGACCGCTGCTGAAAAAACTGAATACAATATTTTCAAAAAAGCAGAACTAAAAATAATTGGTGATGGAGATGCTGGCGGAGCCGATATTGACATGCTGAAGCGCATCAAAATAGGCTTATTCAAAAGCGATAGCGTATTGAAAATAGCCCTGGAAAAAGAGGTATTTACCGGCAAAGAACTGGAAAGTTTCGCCGCACGCAATGATGATGAAAGAAAAGCCAAGACAGGCTTACTGGGATTGATGAAAGGCAATGATGCATTGGACCAGACCAATAAGGAATTCCTCGACGGACTTGTTGAATATATTGCAGGAGAAGAAAGAAAAGCAGATGCTAAAAATACCCCTCCTATTGCATATCGCAAAGACATTGTAAAAGATGATGAAACCAATCTGAATGACCGTTTCTATGGCAATAACGATATCATGTCTGCTACACCCATGCACGGTACACATTGTTCCGGTATCATTGGAGCCATTCGCGGAAATGGGAAAGGCATGGATGGCATCGCTGATAATGTTCGCATCATGATGGTACGTGCCGTACCTGATGGTGATGAACATGATAAGGATATCGCCAATGCTATCCGTTATGCGGTTGACAATGGTGCACAGATCATCAGCATGAGCTTTGGAAAAGATTTCTCTCCACAAAAGCAATGGGTAGATGATGCTTTCCGCTATGCAGAAAGCAAGAATGTATTGCTGGTGCATGCAGCCGGCAACGATAGCAAGAATGTGGATACTGCCGATAATTTCCCCAATCCGATTTTTGTTGACGGAAAAGGAAGGGCAGGTAATGTGATCACCGTGGGTGCCAGTTCTGGCAATGACCCTAAGAAAGGCGGCCTCACTGCTTCGTTCAGTAATTATGGCAAACAAGAAGTGGATGTGTTCTCACCAGGACAACAGATCTACTCTACCCTGCCCGGTGGCAACACGTATGGCAACTTAAGCGGAACCAGTATGGCTTGTCCGCTGGTAGCCGGTATCGCAGCCCTCACGCTCGAATACTTCCCTACGCTTTCTGCCAAACAATTAAAACAAGTGATCGAAAAATCTGCACAGTCGCCCGGTGTTAAAGTAAGAAAACCAGGCTCTGATGAAATGGTTGACCTGAATGAAATTTCAAAAACAGGCGGTATCGTAAATGTTTACGAAGCCGTTAAACTGGCCAGTACCATGAAAGGCGAGTTAAAACCTGGAAAGGAAGTCTTGCCAAAACCAAAAATGGTGAAAAGTAAAAAAGGATAATCTCTCCATATTTACAAAGCGTTTACTCTGACCAGAAAGAGTAAACGCTTTTTGCATTCTAAATTAAAAGCACATGCCAAAACCTAACCCCGATCAATACCCCCCGTATTTCGACCGCTATATCAGTCTGGTGGTAGAACCCGATTGCTACCAAGCATTCCAGCAACAAGCTGAATGGATTCCCGAATTCCTGAACGCCATTTCTGAAGCACAAAGCCTGTTTGCTTATGCCCCCGGAAAATGGACAATAAAGGAATTGATGCAACACATCATCGATTGTGAGCGAATATTCTGTTACCGGGCTTTGTGTATTGCACGAAAAGAAACCGTTTCGCTTCCGGGCTTTGATGAAGATGCTTATGCGGCTGCATCTGCTGCCAATGACAGATCATGGAAAAGCTTAACAGATGAATTTTTGCTGCTTCGTAAAACCACTGAAATATTGTTCAGTAGTTTTTCTGAAGAGGCTTTACAGTTTTCCGGACTCAGCAGCAATAAACCCATCACCGTAAATAGCATCGGCTTTATTTTGGTTGGGCATGTTATCCATCATGTTGAAGTGCTGAGAAAAAGGTACCTATCTGCACAATAGAACATTCAAATAAAAAAGATGCCGTCTAGCCCAAGGCTAGACGGCATCTTTTTATGCTTATATAACTACTTACAAATTACTCTTTACCGTATTGGCCTGATTGATCATACGGTTGATCACTTTTACTGACTCATCAATATAAATATCATTGCTGAGGTTGTTCAGCCATTTGGTATTCTTGTCAATTTTCTCTTTGGTCTTATTGATAACTACTGTATCCACTGCAATATTGGTCACTTTGAGTGCATTACTCAGTTTGGAAAGATCATCCAGTTCCTTATAAGTGGCATTCAGTTTTTTCTTCTCTTCACGGTATTTATTATAATTCAATGAATACTTTTTGTCGCTGTATTGATTCAACCACTCAATATCCGATTTGATCTTACTGAATGTGTTGTTCATTTTGATCTCTTCATTAACATTATTTATCACCAGGTCATTGCTGATGGTACTGGTCCAGGTTTTGTAATCGGCCTTACCGATCTCATCCCAGGACAATGCAGACGGGTTGTCTTTTTCACGAAACTTAAGGTATTCCATCCTGTCTGGCAGAACGATATCCGGTGTAACTCCTCTCAACTGAGTAGCTCCTCCATTGATGCGATAAAATTTCTGTAGGGTCAGTTTGATGCTGCCAAGATCCTCTGATTTATTGGTAGTGAACATTGAATTATCCGATTCGGGATTCAGGGGAATGCTGCGCTGAACGGTTCCTTTACCGTAAGTAGATGTACTGCCGATAATGATCCCGCGTTTATAATCCTGAATCGCTGCAGCAAAGATCTCTGAAGCACTGGCACTGAATTCATCTACCAGCACGGTAAGCGGGCCGCTGTATGCAACGCTCTTGTCCTTGTCTTTCCACTGGTAAGGCTTTTCTTCCCTTCCCTGCACGATACAGATTGGACCGTCTTCAATAAACAATCCGGCCATTTTTACCACTTCAGGTAAAGAACCACCACCATTGCTTCTCAGGTCGAGCACGATACCCTCCACATGTTCAGCTTTTAATTTTTCGATCTCTTTCGCAACATCTTCCGAACATTTTGGCGCAGTGGGGTCATCAAAATTTACATAGAACTCGGGTAGATAAATATAACCTACTTTATGGTCGCCATTGATGATGGCGCTTCTGGCAAAAGTATCATCCAGTTTGATCTCGTCGCGAAGCAACGATACCACTTTGGTACTGCCATCGTTTCTTTTTATGGTAAGTCGCACTTCAGAACCTTTTTGTGCACCCCTGATCAGTTTAACAGCATCCGTCACAGCATAACCTGTAACATCCACTGGCTCAGCTTTACCTTCGCCTATTTTAATGATCTCATCATCGATCCTGATCTCGCCACTTTTCCATGCGGGCATACCGGTGATAAGACTGGCGATCTTGATTTTGCCATCATCATCTTTCAATTGTGCGCCAATACCGAAAAAACTTCCGCTCATTGATTCATCAAATGAACGTTTGTCAATGGGTGGCATATAGTTGGTATGCGGATCCATACTACCGGTGATCGTATTCACGAATGTGCTGAAATTCTCATCCGTTGTTTCATGTGTTTTTTTATTGGCGAACAATCTTTCGATCTGTTTGCGCACCACATCCCTCGCTTCCCTTTCCAGGGTGCTATCGGCTTTCATTACAAAATCCTTAGTGTTCTTATTTTTTTCACGGTCATCCTGCAATTCAGAATATTTCACCAGTGAATAATATTTCAAACGTTTCCTCCAGCTGTCGGTACGATCTGCTTCTGATTTGGGGAAGCTCAGTTTCTCGGGTTCTAATTCAATATTCTCATCTTTATTAAAATCGAATGGCTTTGCCAATAAGTCTTTATACAATATCGACACTTCATTCAATCGTTTCAGATAGAGATCATTGATCACAAAGAAAGATTCCAGATCGGCACCGTGGATCTCATCATCGATCTTATTCTCAAATTTTTTGAAAGCATCGATATCCGATTGCAGAAAGATATTCCTGTCATCATCCATTGCTTCGGTGAATTTTTTGAGGATCATTTTGGAAAAAGCATCGTCGATCTTTTTCGGACTGTAATGCCCCTGCTCTAACATGATGCCTACATTGCGGAGTACCTTGGCATATTTCGATTTAGGGTTGTCGTTATCTGTCTTTCCCTGCGTAGAGAAGGCAATGAACAGGCTGGCCCCGGTCAGCACCAGTATCACCGGAATGAATTTCTTACTCATCATAAATTGTGCAATTTTTTGCATGTTGTAAAAATAAAGGAAAACACCGTGTTTCTATTTAATGAAAACGCCTGCAAGTGAATAATGTTTTGTTAAAGGCTTTTTTCGGAAAATAATCGTGATGAATGGTAAAAAAAATACTAGCTGATCCCATTTAATTCACAAAAAAACAATTCCCGGCGATTAAACCGGGAATGTTGGGTAACCAATGGGGCTCGAACCCACGACCCTCAGAATCACAATCTGATGCTCTAACCAACTGAGCTATGGCTACCGTATTGAGGACGGCAAAAATAAAGAAATTCGCGGCTTATTCAAAATTACATTTCAAAAAATGAGCAGCCTTCTTGCTGCAAGCGGCTGGAATGCCTGAGTTTACTAATTTAATGCTGTAGTTTTGCAGCCGCAACAGCACCTAATATATGACTTGGACCCATTATATTTTTCCGGTAATTATTTCTGCATTTACAGGTTGGGTAACTACCTGGATCGCCATCAAGATGCTATTCCATCCACGTGATCCCATCAATATCCTGGGCATCAAGATCCAGGGTATCTTCCCTAAGAACCAGAAGCTGATTGCCCAAAAGCTGGGCCAGGTGGTGAGTCGTGAGTTGCTTTCATTTGCGGAGATCGAAAAAAAAGTGACCGATCCGGAGAATCTTAGCAAACTGAAACCCGAAATAGAAAAACATATCGACAGCTTTTTACGCGACAAATTAAAAGATACCTTTCCCATGCTGTCGATGTTCATCGGCGATAAAACCATCAACCAGTTAAAAGCCGCTTTTTTGATGGAACTGGAAAGCCTTTTCCCGGTACTCATGAAAAGCTATATGACCAAACTGGAGCAGGAACTTGATCTGGAAAAAATTGTAACCGAAAAAGTAGCCAGTTTTTCTTCCAATAAGCTAGAAGATATCCTGAACCAGATTACCAAAAAGGAATTCAAGTTCCTGGAACTGGTGGGTGCCGTTTTTGGGATGATGATCGGTATTGTACAAGTACTCGTACAAAGCTTCATACATTAACATTTCTTTTAAACTTTTTACTGTTCCCCATGTTATATAGCCATTCATCAATGAATTGACTGTAATCCGGTCATTTGCACTGACATTTGCCAAAATTTATAATCAGACAACTATTAAAACACAACTAGTAATGTATAAGAAAATTTTATTACCTACCCTTCTTGCCCTACTATTCTTTACCCAGTCTGCCATAGCACAAATGCCAGGAGCAGGTCGTATGATGGGTGGACAGAACATGAATATGGGCCATTTTTATGGAAAGATATTGGATGCCGCCAATGGCAAACCCATGGATGCAGCCTCTGTTCAATTGATTCAAAGTAAGTTTGATACGGTTAGCAAGAAGAGAAAGGATGTAGTTGTTGCTGGAATGCTCAGCTCAAAGAAAGGAGAATTCAGCCTCGAGAACTTACCAATCATGGGTAGTTTCAAACTTAAGATCACGGCCATAGGCTATAAGACTCATGAGCAAAAAATTGCTTTTGAAATGAATATGAATGCTGCCAAAAATGGAGATTACAGCAGCATGCTCAATGCAGTGGATAAAGACCTAGGCAATATCAAACTTGATATTGATGCCCAACAACTACAAAATGTAACGGTAACCGCCAGTAAGCCCATGCTTACGATGGGGATCGACCGCAAAATTTTCAATGTAGAGAAGAACCTTACCAGCGTAGGCGGAACAGCCGTTGATGTGATGAAGAATGTACCATCAGTGAATGTGGATATTGATGGAAATGTAAGTTTACGGAATGCAGCCCCTCAAATATTTGTAGATGGCCGCCCTACTACCCTTACCCTTGATCAGATCCCCGCTGATGATATTGCCAGCGTAGAGATCATCACCAACCCATCAGCTAAATTTGATGCCAGCGGTGGTGGAGCAGGTATCTTAAACATCGTACTCAAGAAGAACCGTAAAGCCGGATACAATGGAAATCTCCGTGCCAGTGTGGATTATCGCGGAAGGCCCGGTTTCGGCGGCGATTTCAACATCAAACAAAGTAAAGTGAATTTCTTTGCCGCTGGTATGCTGGGGGTAAGAAAATCGATCAGTACGGTAACGAGTAAACGCACAGACTTCCTTAATTCAGGTATTGCCAATCTTTCTCAAGACAATGCACCCGTAAACAATGGGGTGTTTGCATTTGGGCGACTGGGGATGGATTATCTGATCGACAACCGTAATACACTCACCATTGGTGGTAATATCATGCACGGACATTTCGTAACCGACGACCAGATCAATATCTACAGAGATACTGTAGGGGTTAATATTGTCCGCGACAGGGGAAGCCGTACCAGCAAAAATGTCGGCAATTTTAACAATGTGGGATCCACCCTTAGCTTCAAGCATAATTTTGCGCGGGCCGGTAAGGAATGGACAGCAGATTTGAATTACAATTACAGCAAAAATGACAATACCGGCGATTACAACACCCAGTATTTTTATATCAACAATAATCCCAAAACACCCGCCTATGTTGAACAAGCGAAAGGTGGTGGTACCAGCGGATTCTTTACCGTACAAACAGATTATGCCAACCCTTTCAACAGCAAGATGAAGATTGAAGGCGGTATCAGGGCAGCGTTCCGAAACTTCACCAGCTTCAACGATAACTATATCCAGGTGAGTCCGGGCCAGTATATTTTAATGAGCGGACTCAGCAACAATTATAAATTTGATGATGCCGTATATGCAGGTTATGCCACCTTTTCGCATCAACTTAAAAAGATAAACTACCAGTTAGGCTTACGCGCCGAAAGTTCGGCTTATACAGGCGACCTGATCACTAAAACACAGCATTTTAAAACGAATTATCCGTTGAGCCTGTTTCCCAGTGCATTTGTTACTTACAAACTCACCGATAAACAAGACCTGCAGTTGAATTATTCCAGGAAGATCAATCGTCCTAATTTTTTCCAGCTGATCCCGTTCATCGATTATTCAGATTCACTGAATCTTTCTGTGGGTAATCCTAAACTGACACCCGAATTCACCAACCTACTGGAGATCTCTTATGCTAACCAGTATTCAACAGGTAATACATTCCTGGCCACTGCGTATATGCGCAATACCAATGATATGATCACCCGTTTTCAGTATAAGGATGCCAACCCAAATCCTGCTAAATTAGACAGTGTGATCATCAGTACCTATGCCAATGCCAACAGGAGTTATACCGTAGGATTGGAACTTACCGGAAAGAATAAGGTCAGCAAATGGTGGGACCTGACCACCAACCTGAACCTGTTCAGTTCTACGATCCAAGCCGGCAACCTGGCGGGTGGTGTGAACAGCAATTTATTCAGTTGGTTTGCTAAGATCAATAACAACTTCAAACTTCCGAAGAATTATTCTATTCAATTATCGGGTGATTATACAGCTAAAACACTGGTTGCACCCGGTGGAAGTGGTGGTGGAAGAATGGGAGGCGGTATGTTTGGCGGCGGTTCGCAGCCCAGTTCACAGGGATACATCAAACCTGTATATGGTGCCGATATCGCCCTCAAAAAAGAATTCCTGAAGAACAATGCAGCTTCACTTACCCTGCAGTTCAGCGATATCTTCCGTTCCAGGGTTTATGCTACACATGCTGAATCGCAGTATTTTGTTCAGGATAATGAACGCAGGCGCGATCCGCAAATGGTTCGCCTGAACTTCAACTGGCGTTTTGGTAAAATTGATGTGTCGCTCTTCAAAAGGAAGAACCTGAAAGGAGAAATGGAGAACATGCAGAATGCACAGCAGGGCATGGGAAATTAACCAGATCAGTATAAATCTCAATATAATGAGCAGTACAAAATTTTGTACTGCTTTTTTTATTTGCAGGGATAATTAGCTTTAATTTGCTTACAAATTTTATCGATGAAATCTATAAGTTTTAAAAGCCTGCTCCCCCACCTGATCGCTATCGCCATTTTTTTGATCGTGGCAGTTGTATTTTGTAAACCAGCACTTGAAAAAGACCTGGTTTTACAACAAAGTGATATCGCAGGCTGGCAAGGAATGAGCCACCAGTCGTTCCAATACAAGGAAGCCCACGGCCATTTCCCGCTCTGGGCCAGCAATATGTTCAGTGGCATGCCAGCCTATCAGATAGCCATGGATGGTCCCTGGACTCCCCTGAGCATCATCCACAGCATCATTACCCTTTGGATGCCCATTCCCATTAGCTTCTTCTTTCTGGCTTGTCTCAGCTTTTATTTTTTATGCCTTTGCCTGCGCATCAAGCCATGGGCAGCCATATTGGGAGCACTGGCCTTTGCCTATTGCAGTTTCGACCCCATCATCATAACCGCAGGTCATAATACACAAATGTTTGCCCTCGCCTATGCACCTGCTTTACTGGGTGCCGTGATCCTGATCTATGAAAAGAAATATATTTCAGGGTTTGTGCTAACAGCCTTGTTCACGGCAATGGAGATATTTCAAAATCACCAGCAGATCAGTTATTACCTGTTCATCATCATTGCCGCTATGTCGGTGGCCTATATCATCCGCTGGGTTAAAGAAGGTACAATAAAACATCTTGCCATATCTCTTGCGCTGACCGCCGTAGCAGGAATTCTTGGAATTATGGTGACTGCCAATAACCTGCTCCCTGTTTATGACTATGCAAAAGAATCCAAACGTGCCGGTCAGCTGGTGATGGACAATGGCAATAAACATGATGCGGTTGCCGGGGGAAAAACAACCGGCCTCTCAAAAGATTATGCTTTTCAATGGAGTTATGGTAAAGAAGAAAGTCTGGGCCTCATGTTCCCCGGCGTTCAAGGCTACGGCATGTATTATACAGAGAGAGACGGAGAACAACACCTGTTCCCAAAACTGGATGAGAACTCACATGTAGCAAAATTCTTTATTGATAAATTAAATGCCCCCGAAGACCAGGCAGCAAATAATGCCATGCAGATGAGTACCAGCCTGTATTGGGGCGATCAACCCAGTACAGTAGGACCGGTATACTTAGGTGCAGTGATCTGTTTTCTATTCATCTTTGGTTTGTTTTATCTCGATAGCAAACATAAATGGTGGTTATTGGGCGCTTCTGTATTTGGTATTGTATTGGCCTGGGGAAGTCATTTCGCCGGGTTCAACTATTTCATGTTCGACCATCTGCCCTTGTACAATAAATTCAGGGTGCCTACCATGGCCATGGTGATACCTCAGTTATTGTTCCCGATTGCAGCGGCATTGGTAGCGAATAAACTGATGGATAATACCGATGAAACCGGCTGGAAAAAATTCCGGATGAGTGCGATAGCCACAGCAGCGGTATTTTTATTGGTAGGCTTCATCTATCTTAATTCCGATTTCAGCAGAGAGAATAAAGACAGAACCAAGGCCTTCAATGAGATCATTAAGAGTGGCGGAACAAATGCTGCGGCAAAGATGGATTCATTGAATGCACAGTTTCCTCCTAGTTCGGATAACCGCTTGTATGAAAATATCATGTTCAATAGCAAGGGCGATGAACAGATATCGAAAGGAATAATCAGTGCTTTACATAAAGACCGGTCGGATCTGTTCAGCGGAAGTTTATTGCGTTCACTTGTTTTTGTACTGATCGCCCTCCTGATCATTGGCTTGTATTTGAAAAAGAAGATCAATGCGATCATCCTCATCAGCGGACTCACCCTGGCAACAGCAATTGATCTGTTATTGATCGATTCTAAATACCTGAATGAAAAAAGTTTCGACAGCAAGGATAAATATGAAGCCGCTGAGTTCCCGATATCTGAGGCCGATAAAATGATCATGGCCGATAAGGATCCTAATTTCAGGGTTTACAATGAAGCCGGTGGCGATCCCTTCCAGGAATCAAAAACATCGTATTACCATAAATCCATTGGAGGTTATCACCCGGCTAAACTGGGTATTTATGATGATCTGGCAGCTAATCAGTTATCTGGTAATCCCAATGTAGCCGTGTTGAATATGCTGAACACCAAATATGTGATCAGACAAAATCAGCAAGGCAATGCTGTATCGGCGCTGACCAATCCGGGTGCGCTGGGTAATTGTTGGTTTGTAAAATCTATTCTGTTCGTGAAAGGGCCGGTAGAAGAAATGAGATCACTTAATAATTTCAACCCGCGCGATACTGCTTTTGTGGATGAATCATTTAAAAGCAAGCTAACTGCGTTTACCCCTGCTGATAGTTCGGCCAGCATCAGACAAACAACTTTCGACAATGATGCCATACAATACGAAAGCAATGCGACTGGAAGTCATGCTGCCATATTCAGTGAAATGTATTATAAGGATTGGAAGGCCTATATCGATGGCAAACCCGCTGATTGTTTTAAGGCAAACTATGTACTGAGGGGTCTGGTGATCCCGGCCGGAAAGCATACCATTGATTTTAAATTTGAGCCAGCCGCTTATTATCTGGGTATTACCATCACCAAAATTTCCAGTGCTATTTTATCGTTGCTGGTATTGGGCTATTTGGGATGGCTGATCTGGGGAGTGGTAGGAAAAAAGAAAGACCCTCAATCATAATCATGCAATTGATCATGATTAAAAAACAGGTCAAGCTTTTGCTCATCGTGTAATGCAGGAAAATAATCAACATATTGCCGCCCTGGTATCGTACCCGGTTTACCCAGCAAAGATGGGTGGACAAAAAGGCATTGCTTTTTTTTACCGGTACCTGAGTAAGCTGGTATCCGTTACTGTTATTTCAACCAGAAATAATATAAAAGAGGATGTTGATGGAGTGAGCTTATTGCCGGTGATCAGCAATTCAGCCTCCAGGTATTACAACCCTTTTCTTTTCTTTACACTGAAGCGGATCATGAAAGAACGATCCATCAGTCACCTGATACTCGAACATCCCTATTATGGCTGGCTGGGCATGATGCTGCGCCTGTTTACCCGAACAACTTTGATCGTTCATTCGCACAATATAGAATCCCTGCGGTTCAAAAGCATGGGCAAATGGTGGTGGGGGATTTTATGGAATTATGAAAAGTTAACCCACCGGATCGCGCATTTCAGTTTTTTTATTCAGGATGATGACCGGGAATATGCCATCAAAAATTTTAAACTGGATCCAAATAAGTGCACCACAATAACTTATGGATTTGAATTGAACGGAGCTCCTGCACAAGCGGATAAGGATATCGCCAGACAAGCGATCCTGAATCAGTACTCGATCAATGCAGACAGCCTCATTCTCCTGTTCAATGGTACACTCGATTATCAACCCAATACCGATGCCCTCGATATTCTATTAGAACAAATAAATCCGGTATGGATGGCCATCCCCGGTTTCAAATACAGTTTGATCATCTGCGGCAACAAATTGCCCGAGCGATATGCAGGCTTAGCCGCTTATCGCGATAAAAATATCATCTACGCCGGATTTGTAGATGATATCACTACTTATTTCAAGGGTGCCGATATCTTTATCAATCCGGTAATGGATGGTGGCGGTATCAAGACCAAAGTAGTGGAAGCGTTGGGCTACAACCTATCGGTTCTGAGTACACGAAACGGAGCCATTGGGATTACCCAGGAGATCACCGGTGATAAAATGAAGATCCACGACAGTGAGAACTGGGAAGATTTTGCAAAACAAGTGTTGACCATGAAAAAAGGAAGTACCATCCCTCCTGCTTTTTTTGACCATTTTTACTGGGGCCATATTGCTGAAAAAGCTGTAAAGCATTTGCCTATATAACTGAACATGCTGACCATTTCTATCATAACCATATGTTATAATAACCTACAGGATCTATTGGATACCTGTACATCTGTTGATGCACAACTGCTGGCACCCTATGAGCACATCATTATTGATGGATCAGTGTTACCCGACATCAAAAACTATCTTGAAAATAATAAACCACCACATTACCGGAAATGGATTTGTGAACCTGACCATGGAATAGCCGATGCCTTTAATAAAGGCTTAAAAAATTGCACTGGCGATATCGTGGTGATGCTAAATTCAGGAGATAGCTTTATTGATGCACAGGTAATTACCACGGTAACAGAAACATTTCAGCAGCATCCCGATATACAATGGCTTCACGGTAAGTATCAACTTTTAAGGGGCAACCGCGAGGTGGTGATTGGAAAACCTTTTGAAAAATCGAAATTATACCGGGGCATGCGCAGTATTTGTCACCAAACCATGTTTCTCAGAAGGACATTACATACGCGATACGGGTATTACAACACCGATGAAAAAATCGGAATGGATTATGACCTGCTTTGTCGTATCTCAGATGAACCTTTCTATTTTATACCCAAAGCCCTGGTGAATTTTGCCCCTGCAGGCACCAGCAGTGTTCAATACCTGCAGTCATTGAAAGATGCGAAAAGGATCTATGAAAAACATCATGGAAAAAGCTTCAAATTAACGATCTGGCAAATTCGTCTGAAGTTGCTGTATCATCTGCTGCACTCCCCAATTGGAAATTTTTTGTATACCCTTAAGACCCGTTTAAAACTGGAAAATATGTAGGGGCCTACATGTTGTATTAAAATGTTGTGGATCTAAACAACCAGTCTTATTTGTAAACCGGTTTTGAATATATCTTCCGAAAGTATAGGAATAACAAACGGCTAAGCGGAGATGCATCAATGTATTTTGCCAGTCTAACAGCTTTGTCGGCTAAAGGATTATAACTATTACCGGGCACCAATCGGTCAGCATAGGTTTTACATTTTTTGATAAATCCGCCAACAGTTACTCCGTTACGATTTTTTAATGGAGTACGGATCAAGCGGTGCGATAAAGAACGGCAATAGTGATGGATGAATGTAATGCCTTGATCATTGATCACTTTAGCTGATAATGCATCTTGTTGTTTTAGACTATCAAGAAAGAATACCGCTCTTTCAAAAGCCAACTGCAATTTATCATCTGCAGTAGTCTTTGTTGTGCTTTGATGAATACGAAAAGAGAAACCAGTGGCCGCTGCAGTTGCCTTAAAACCAATAGCGGTAAGCCTGTACCATAATTCAAGATCCGCAAACATCAGATTGGGATAATTTGGAATTCCGCCAAGGGCATCATAATCGGCTGAGCGCATCATAAAACCAGTACCCATAATATCAAATGCATTGGTGAGGCTGCTTTTAAGGAATTCATCAGCCCTTTCTTCAGCCGGCATTGGCTTGCATTTTCGGATGAATTCGCCATGGCTGTTAATATAATTGAAATGTGTCTGGTACAAACTTGCGGAGGGATATTGATGAATAAGCTGGTCCATGATGGCCAGGTAATCAGGCTCAAGGGTATCATCATGTCCGATCAGGGTAATGAACTCATGCTTATCAACTGATTTTATCCTCCCCCAGTTTTCTTCAATTGACAAAGGCCGGTCGGCAACAATGATCCGTATCCTTTTGTCGAGCAAGGATCTTAACCACTCAACTGTTCCATCCGTGCTGCAATTGTCAAGAACAAGCAATTCAAACTCGGGTAGGCTTTGTGAGAGAATACTGTTTACACATGTTTTCACATATTCACCTCCATTATAAACAGGTAGTATGATGCTGTACTTATTCATGGGTGCCCCAGGCTAACCTGGTTAATTTTTTCTTTTCTGCCGGTGTAGAATTAGTAAACAACAAGGTTTGGTTATCTGCAAATATCAGGTTCTCCTGCTGATTCATCCAAAATGTATTTGTTTTTGGCCAGTCAGAATATTCAAATGATTTTCCAAATTTATCGATTAGTAAGATCTTATACCCTTGCTGCATCAATTGGCAATAAATACTATTTCTGCCGCTCTCAAATAAGTAAGCAGTAAATTTATTTATAACCGGCCGGTAATTTATCTTTAAGAATAGTTCTCTTTTTATTAAAAATGCGTTCGTTCTAAAATGCGGATTGGGAAATGGCTTGAACAAAAAGCGCCAATAAAATATAGTTTTAATAAAGAGCTTGTACTTTTTGTAATTATGGCTAAACCCCAGCTCCTGTTGCCATTTGAATGTATTGTTACTAAAAACAGTTGAATAGTAACTTTGATAAGATGCTGTTGAGGCGATCACGGCAACATTTACTTCACTGATCTTTTGATGAAATTTTTTCAACCAGTCATTGGCAAGGATAATACTGCTGGTATTAAGAAAAAAGAAAAAAGCTGTTGTAACCTGCTTGGCAACATACATGTAGGTATCAATGTCTAGCCCCTTTTCAAATATATATTCTTGAAATTCTATTTTTTTATCATTAAGCAGATCACGAAATTGCGCCAATTTAGATAAATCACCATTCGCCCCTTTGAAAACTATGATCAGCTGATGTTCTATGCCGGCAGTATGGCCAGTATACGAATTAATAAATCGTTCAAACAAGTCAAATCCCATCGGGATATAAGCTATATAAACAACACTTATAGTTTTTTCAGTATCCAAATTGCGAAATCGATTTATTGGTGCTTATTTACAAAATCATTAATGTTTTCAGAACATAATTGACGGACCTCCTGTTTTATTTTTAGTATATCCCAGTTCCACCATTTAATCAATAATAATTTTTCAATAACCTCATCATCAAATCGTTTCTTTACCATTTTCATAGGATTTCCAACAACGATGGAATAAGGTTCAACATCCTTAGAAACTACCGTACATGTTCCAATAACAGCTCCGTCGCCGATCTTTACCCCAGACAAAATAACTGCACCCTGCCCTATCCATACATCATTGCCAATAATTACATCGCCCTTGGTAGCGGGTTGACCTAAAATATCCGCTGCTAACGGAAATTCCTGGTTAAACTGATTAAAAGGGTATGTTGACACCCATTCCACACGATGATTTCCACCTGTGAATATTTTTACATCGGTTGCAATGGAACAAAATTTTCCAATAATTACGTTGCCGGTTTCTCCGTTGGGGAATTTAAGAATTTCTGGTTTCCCATAAGTATAATCACCAACGCTCAAGTATTTATCAAAAAGCAGATCTTGGGTAAAGACAGATCTCTTTATATATTTATTAATAAAGAGCAATGTAGCTATCTTGGTTTTTTTAACCCTTCTTGAAATTGAGTATTTAGCCATAAATAAAATTTATACAGGCAGATTTAAAAAACTCGATCAATCATGTTTATTTATTCTTACCAATTTACTGTTATCACCCCAAAAACTCATGGGTTCATAATCAACATACGGATAATACCCCAGGTTAAGGGAAATGGTTTTATTCACAGACTGTAAATAATCAAGTACAAATTGCTTTACGGTTACAGGCCGACCACTGCAACAGTTAATAATCCCTGTCCCCTTATCCTGCATGGCAATATCAGCAAGGTAAGCAGCCACCAGATGAACCGGTAAAAAATCCCTTACTTGTTCACCACCACTCATGTTAAATTCATTCTCCCCTTTACTGATAGCCATATCCAGTTGCGAAATTAGGGATTTTGGACTTTGCCCTTCTCCATACATATAAAACAAACGAACCCATTTGAGTATAAATGGGAGGTGCAATTGCAAAGTCTCTAATTTTTTTCTTAATTCATTTTTGGCCAGTGCATAGGGATTCGCAGGTTCACATTCCATATTTTCGTTCAGACAACCTTCCTTCATCCCGTATTCAAAACAAGTACCTGATATGGTTAAATTGGTCAACCCATTTTGTACCAGGTTTTCAAGAAAAGCAAAATGAAGTGGAAGGTTTTTTTCAACATGGAAAGATTCCTTGTAATTGGGAAGTCCTTCCCAAGCCAGATGAATCATTGCATCGGGCTTGTTAAAAAAAGAATAGTAGTTGACCGTACTTTCAAATTGGCTAAGGTCAAATTGTATATAGGTTAGTTTTTTATACCAGGATGCAGCCAGGGCTTTTTCCTTATCCCTAGAAGTAGCAATCACTTCATACCCCCGATTCAATAATTCCTTAACCACATAATTTCCGATGAAGCCGGTAGCTCCTGTAACCAGTATTTTTTTCATTATTTAAAATTCCTGTAATGCAGGTATTGGAATTATAAATTTTCCACCCCATTCCCGAATATATGATAATTGATCGGCTATTTCATCCTTCAGGTTCCAGGGTAGTATGATCACATAATCTGGTTTTGCTTGCTTCAGGTATTCTTCAGCAACAACAGGAATATGGCTCGCGGGTAAAAATTTATTCTGCTTATGCGGATTGGCATCCACTACAAAATCGATCAGGTCGTTTTTTATACCACAATAATTCAATAAGGTATTCCCCTTGGCGGCAGCACCGTATGCCGCTACTTTTTTACCGGCCCTTTTTTGGCGAATTAAGAATTCAGTTATTCCCAGTTTTACCCCTAATGCTTTTTGCTGAAAGTTATCATAGTAAGCGAGTGTGTTCAATCCTTTATCGCTTTCTTTTTTTAATAACCGTGCCACATTATCCGAAATGGTCTTTGTATCATCTTCCGCATGTTTTGCAAAGATCCGCAGAGAGCCGCCGTGGGTGGGTATCTCTTCCACATCAAACATTTCAAGGCCCTGTGATGCAAATATCTCTTTTACGGTATGGAATGACAGGTAAGAAAAATGTTCGTGATAAATGGTATCGAACTGGTTGTTATCGACCAGTTGCATCAGGTGCGGAAATTCCATGGTAACTACACCGGTATCTTTCAGGATCAGTTTCATCCCCAGCACAAAATCCACAATATCCGGCACATGGGCCAGCACATTATTACCTAATAATAGATCGGCCTTTACATCCCAATTATTGGAAAAACGATCGGCCAGTTCTGCACCAAAAAATTCAATCACTGTTTTGATGCCCTTCCCGATGGCCACTTCTGCTGTGTTAGCAGTGGGTTCAATACCCATTACCGGAATATTCTTTTCTTTGAAATATTGCAACAGGTATCCATCATTTGATGCAACTTCTATCACCAATGAATTTTCATTGTATCCGAAGCGATCGGTCATCATTTCGGTATAGGCCTTGGCATGTTTCAACCAGCTGTTGCTATAAGAAGAAAAATATACATAGTTGCTGTCGAATATAGCATCCGATTTTTTATACTCATCTACTTGCACCAAAAAGCATTGGTGGCAGGTATAAACTTTTAGTGGATAGAAGGTTTCAGGTTCATTCAGCTGTTCTTTGCTGAGGAATGAATTCGACGCAGGTGAGTTTACCAGGTCGATGAACACATGTTCCAGTTCCGTTTTACAAAATCTGCACTGCATAGTTAAATTCCTTTAAAGTTTTCTTCTAGAAAAGCATGTTGGCCATCTCGTTCTGAGATACAGGTTACTGCTATGGGCCAAGAGATATTTATCCGGGGCTCATCATATTTGATACCGCCTTCAACACCAGGTGAGTAAAATGCCGAATGATGATATAATAGTTCACTGTTGTCTTCCAGCGTTTGAAACCCATGGGCAAATCCTTCCGGTATATAGATCATTTTTTTATTAGCAGCAGATAACTCTACCCCATACCATTGCAAAAAATCGGGTGAATCCTTCCGCAAGTCAACCACCACATCAAATACTTTCCCGGAAATGCAACGAACCAGTTTGATCTCACTGAACGGCGGCAACTGAAAATGCATCCCCCTAATCGTTCCTGTAAGTTTGGTAAATGAATGATTCATCTGCACCCATTCCTTATGGTGGCCAATGGTATTAAATTCATTTTTACAGAAACTTCGGATAAACCAGCCCCGTTCATCAGCAAATACCTCCGGCTCAATGATGTAACAACCCGTTAATGGCGTTTCTATGAATTTCATTATTGCCCGTAATTTTTTATTTGTGCAAGTGTAAATTCAAATGCTTTTTCAGCAGGTTGTTTGTACCATTCAATTGTCCATGCCACCGCTGTGGTGCTCGACAGTTTTGGTTCCCATCCTAATAATCGTTTGGCTTTACTGATATCCAATTTCAACAATCCGGCTTCATGAACTGCAGCGGCATTAGAACGATCCACCCACTCCCCGGCACCCCAGGAAGCAATGGCAGTTTCCACCAGGGTTTTAACAGGCAGGTGATCTTCGGGCATTGGACCGAAATTATAAGCCCCGGAATATGTTAAGGCATCCTGATCAAGCAGCATCCCGGCCAGCAAGTAGCCTCCAAGTGGTTCAAGAACATGTTGCCAGGGCCTCACTGCCATAGGATTCCGAACTTCAATCGGGTTATGTGATTTTAGTGATCGTACAATATCGGGTATGATGCGGTCTTGGCTCCAATCGCCTCCTCCAATTACATTACCAGCACGGGCACTTATAATTGCTTTTTGGTGCAAGGCGTAAGACGTTATTGGGAAAAAAGAATTACGAAAAGAACTTACCACGATCTCTGTAGCAGCCTTACTGGCGCTATAAGGATCATAACCACCCAGCACATCTGTTTCGGTATAATGGTGATCGGTCTCCCGGTTCTCATAAACCTTGTCGGTGGTGATGATGACAACGGTACATTTCTTCTCCAACGTTTTAACGGCTTCTAAAACATTGGCCGTACCCACTACATTCACATCAAAGGTTTCGGCCGGTATTTCGTAAGATCGCCTAACCAATGCCTGCGCGGCAAGGTGAAAAATAAAATCGGGTTGAAAACTATTAATTGCGTCTTGTAATGCTGTAGTATCTCGAATATCAGCGATTACTTGTTCAAATTCCAAGTGTGGGGCAACGATATTAAAAAGGCTATTTTCTTCCGGTGCCAGGGCATACCCTTTTACATGAGCGCCTGCCAGATGCAGCCAGCTAATGAACCAGGCTCCTTTGAAACCGGTATGACCGGTTACGAATACCCTTTTCCCCTGGTAATAAGATGCTGCAGTGTTTACCAATTTTTCCATTTTGCCTGGTTATTTTTCCAGAGTTCTTCCAGTTCCAGTTTATCGCGTAATGCGTCCATACATTTCCAGAATCCCTTGTGCTGATAGGCTACCAGTTGCTGATCGCCGGTTAATTTTTCAAGGGGATCCTCCTCCCACATCATATTGCTCATATCCCCCTCCAAATAATTGAAGACCTCTGGTTTTAATACAAAAAAACCACCATTGATCCATTTGCTCTCGTCCTTGGCCTTCTCGCGAAACGAAACCACTGAACCATCCTGGCCAAGGTCCATACCGCCAAAACGGGCATCCATCTGAATGGCTGTAACGGTGGCAATTTTATTTTGGGTTTTATGAAATGACAACAATTCTTTCAGGTTAACATCACATACTCCGTCGCCATAAGTGAGCATAAAATCCTCATTGCCTATATATTTTTTTACCTGTTGCAAACGACCTGCGGTCTTGGTGTTCAATCCGGTTTCCACCAACGTAACCTTGAAGGGTTCCGAACTGGTGCCATGTATCTCGGTCTTGTTATTGGTAAGATCAACCGTGATATCTGAATTATGCAGAAAATAATTGATAAAATATTCTTTGATCAGATACCCTTTATAACCCAGGCATATAATAAAATCATTGAAGCCATAATGGCTATAGATCTTCATAATATGCCAAAGTATCGGTTTGCCACCGATCTCTACCATTGGTTTAGGTCGTATATCAGTCTCCTCAGAGATCCTTGTACCTAATCCCCCCGCAAATATGACTACTTTCATGTTTGGAAATTTCTTTATGGGATGTTGTAGTTTATTAAAAACTATGCGCAAAATTACTGAATTATCTTTTCTATCTTATGTTTGCAGAACATTTAAATATTAAACGGCTATGACCCCTGTTGCTCTTATTACTGGTATTACCGGACAGGATGGCGCGTATCTTGCCAATTTCCTATTGAAAAAAGGCTATGAGGTACACGGTATCAAACGACGCAGTTCAACCATCAACACTCAACGTATAGATGATATTTATCAGGATCCCCATGAACAAAAACGCAACCTGATCCTGCATTATGGCGACCTTACTGATTCTTCCAATATCATCCGGATCATTCAACAGGTGCAGCCCGATGAGATCTATAACCTGGGTGCCATGAGCCATGTAAAAGTAAGCTTCGATACACCAGAATATGTTGCCGATGCTGATGCGGTAGGTTTTTTGCGACTACTGGAAGCTGTAAGGCTGTTGGGACTGCAAAAAAAGACTAAGATCTACCAGGCTTCTTCCTCCGAAATGTTCGGCAAGGTGATGGAGATACCACAAACTGAAACAACACCTTTCTACCCACGTTCGCCCTATGCCGTAGCAAAAGTTTATGCCTACTGGATAGCCGTGAATTACCGTGAGGCTTATGATATGTTTGTATGTAATGGTATCTTGTTCAACCACGAAAGCCCTTTGCGCGGCGAGACCTTTGTTACCCGAAAGATCACCAGGGCCGTGGCCCAGATCCTACTGGGACTTGAGCATAAACTATGGCTGGGTAATCTGGATGCCAAAAGAGACTGGGGCCATGCCGGTGATTATGTGGATGCCATGTGGCGCATATTACAGCAACCCGTAGCCGAAGATTTTGTGATCGCCACAGGTGTTACCACAACGGTACGCGATTTTGTGATCAAGGCCTTCGCGTATTGTGGTGTGGATATCGCTTTCCAAGGCAAAGATGAAAAGGAAATCGCGACAGTAGTGAGCTGCAGCAATGAAGCTTACCAGCTTCCAGCAGGAACTGAAGTGGTAGCAGTTGATATCAGCTATTACCGCCCAACCGAAGTGGACCTCCTTATTGGAGATGCCAGCAAGGCCAAAGAAAAATTAGGCTGGACCCCCAAGCATAACCTTGATGATCTGGTGAATGAAATGATGGCCGCTGACCTCGACCTATTCAAAAGAGAACTTACCCTGAAGAATTCGGGTTTCACTACATTTAAGCAATATGAATAAAACCGATAGCATTTATATTGCCGGTCATAACGGGATGGTGGGATCGGCGTTAAAAAGAAAACTGGAGGCTGAAGGGTTCCTGAACCTGATCACCCGGAGTTCATCTCAGCTGGACCTGCGTAACCAGCAAGCCGTCAATGATTTTTTTGAAAAGGAAAAGCCTGCTTATATTTTTTTAGCTGCTGCTAAAGTTGGGGGCATTCTTGCCAATAATAATTTTCGCGCCCAATTTATTTACGACAACCTGATGATCGAGGCCAATATCATCCATGCAGCCTATACCTACGGTGCGGTCAAATTATTTTTTTTAGGCAGCTCCTGCATCTATCCCAGGATGGCAGAGCAACCCATTAAAGAATCGTATTTACTGACGGGCTTGCTTGAGCACAGCAATGAACCCTATGCGATTGCCAAGATTGCCGGAATTAAACTTTGTGATGCTTACCGCAGCCAGTACGGAAGTAATTTTATATCGGGTATGCCTTGCAATCTTTATGGACACAATGATAATTATGATTTGGAGCAATCCCATGTGATCCCTGCCATGATACGCAAGTTTCATGAGGCCAAGATGAACCATGACCCTTTTGTGGAAGTATGGGGAACGGGAACGCCTATGCGCGAATTCCTCTATGTCGACGATCTTGCAGAAGCCGTGTTTTTTTTAATGCAGCAATATAACGAGCCGGGGCATATCAATGTTGGTTCAGGGAAAGAGATCAGTATTGCAGACCTGGCCGAAAAAATAAAAAAGATCACGGGTTATCCGGGAGATATTCGTTTCAATACTTCAAAACCCGATGGTACACCCCGTAAAGTAATGGACGTTTCCAAACTGAATGATCTGGGATGGAAAGCAACCACTTCCCTGGATGATGGCCTGCAGAAAACCTATGAATATTTTAAACTGCGGCAGGGTTGATCAGCTTTAAAAACAATTCCAGCCCCTTTCTTTTTTCTTCATCAAAACGGTAATCGATATAACGGGTATAATAAGCCTGCAGATCGAAGTTGCTGTAGTTGGCCTTACTGATCACTTCCGGTAAATGATCTAATCCGAATTGATTGGCCTTGTTGAATAATTGCACAAATGAATCGGGTAATTTTTTATTGCTGATCCAGGCCGCAAATACAAAGGGCAAACCGGTCATCTCCTTCCATGCCAAACCAAGATCATAACTGAAGGCCGAGTGCTTATATTGTTCAAAGGCCCTATCGCCGATCACCAGTCCGGCCGCCCCTCTGCTGATCTGTTGTTCATATCCTTCTGTAGCATGCACCAATACCGGTGAAATTTTCCAATGATCACGAAGCAACAATTTCAATAAGGCTACAGAGCTTTTACTCTGATAATCGAGGAAGATGGAACTGATATGGTTCAGGGGCACATCGCTGAACAGGCAAACACTGGCTACTTCACCATCACAACATATCCCATAATCTGACACGATATGATATTCTGCAAGGGAAGGAATGGTTGCCACCGGTACTAATCCCAGGTCGATCCTATCATCGATCAGCATCGATGCTACCTGAGCAGGATAATCCAGTACCAGTTCCATTTCATCAGCCATCATCCCCTGTTCAAATCCATAGATCAGGGGTTTTGTATTGAGATAACTTACTGCACCAACCCTTATTTTTCTTTCCAAGATGATTAAGTTAATTTTGCCTACAAATTTACAGCAACCGCATGGATTTACATCAACTTACTGCCATATCGCCAATTGATGGCCGGTACCGCAACCAGGTGCAACAATTGGATGCTTATTTTTCCGAGTATGCCCTTATCCGATACCGGGTATTGGTGGAAGTAGAATATTTTTTATTTCTGGCAGAAAAGAAGTTCTTCAAGCCCAATAAACAAACCATTGCCCACCTGAAAAAAACTGTGGATGAATTTTCTCTGGAAGATGCCCTGCGCATAAAACAAACAGAAAAGATCACCAACCACGATGTAAAAGCCGTAGAATATTTCCTGAAAGAAGAACTGGATAAATGTGGTGGCAGTCAATGGAAAGAATGGATCCATTTCGGACTCACTTCGCAGGATATCAATAATACGGCCATTCCCCTATTATGGAAAAATTGTGTGGAGGAGGAATATTTACCGGCCGTGCTGAACCTGCAAATTGAAATCGGTAAGCTGGCGCTGCTTTGGAAAGATGTGCCCATGCTGGCCCGTACGCACGGACAACCGGCTTCGCCTACCCGTTTGGGTAAGGAACTGATGGTATTTGTGGAAAGACTGGAAAATCAGATCCAGTTGTTCAGCTATATCCCGTTCAGCGCAAAGTTTGGTGGCGCCACCGGAAATTTCAATGCTCACCATGTGGCCTACACGAAATACAACTGGATCAAGTTTGCCGATGATTTTGTGGAAACCAAACTCGGCTTGCAACGCCAGCAATACACCACCCAGATCGAACATTATGATACGCTGGCCGCGCATTTCGATGCGGTAAAAAGGATCAATACAATACTGATCGATTTTTGCCGCGACTGCTGGTCGTATATCAGCATGGATTATTTCAAGCAAAAAACCAAGGCCGGGGAAGTAGGTTCCAGTGCCATGCCACATAAGGTTAACCCCATCGATTTTGAAAATGCTGAAGGCAATTTCGGGATGGCCAATGCCTTGCTGGAACATTTATCGGCTAAATTGCCCATCTCTCGCTTGCAAAGAGACCTTACCGATTCAACTGTATTGCGCAATATTGGAGTGCCACTGGCCCATACGATACTGGCGATTCAATCAACCCGAAAAGGCACCGGTAAACTGGTGCTCAATAAAGCCAAACTGGAGGCCGATCTGGAACAGAACTGGGCCGTGGTGGCCGAAGCTATTCAAACCATCCTGCGCAGGGAAAATTATCCCCAGCCATATGAAGCACTGAAAGCATTGACTCGTGGAAAATCTAATATTGGTAAAAAGGATATTCACTTGTTCATCAATTCATTAAAAATATCTGCAGCACTTAAAAAAGAATTGAAAAGCATCAGCCCTTTTAATTATACAGGAGTATAAACAAGCTTTAATTTTACCCGATCGTACAATTCAGTTATGAAAAAATACCTGTTGATTTTCTTATGTATAGGCAATTGGGCTTCCGCCCAAGTGATCATTGATCCGAGTTTAAAAGCCTACTACCCCTTTGACGGCAATGCCAAAGATGCGAGCGGCAACAAAAACAACCCCATTTTCAACAATGCCACGCTCACCAAGGACCGTTTTGACAAACCCAACAGTGCCTATCATTTTAACGGGATCAATCAATACATGCGGATCCCCAATAGCGCTACGCTGAATCTGAAGAACCAGATCACCTTGTCGGTATGGATCAGACCCACCGGCTTTTATCACGGTATCTGTCATGCCAGTGCCATACTATCAAAGGGAGGAGGCAATTACCTGCCCGGCGATTATGCGTTAAGGTTCGATGACGCCCTCATCAGTTCGGGTATGGGTTGCGGCGATATTACCGCAGATACCATTCACCAGAATTTCAGAGGAACCGGAACCGTGCTTAATCCCTATACGCCCTATATCAAAAAGAATCAATGGTATTCGGTGATCTATACCAATGATGGTACTACTGCGCGACTGTATGTAGATTGTGAACTGAAATATGCGGTTACTTTTTCCGAAACCTTCAGCAATACCGAAGACCTGTTCCTGGGCAAGAGCAACGACCCTTATTTTAAATTCTGGATGAATGCCGACCTGGATGATATTCGTATCTATGATCGTGCCCTTACGGAAGATGAGATCGCTGCACCCTGCGGCGGCACACCCAAAAAGAAAGTAATCCCCGAAAAAAAGCCGGTTACAGAAATAATACCCGTTCCCAAAAAGGAGATCGAACCTGAAAAGAAAATTGAACTGGAAACCCGTACCAATGAATTGATGAGACAGATCACCGTTGATCACGACTCCATCTCCATCGATCTGTACGATAACGGTGAAATTGACGGCGACAGCGTAACCCTGATCTATAATGACCAGATACTCACTACACATCAGTTACTCACTGATAAGGCTAAACGCTTTATCATTAAAGTAGCACCTGGGAATATCAAGAATGAGCTGGTCATGTATGCCGAAAACCTGGGCAGCATACCACCCAATACCGCACTGATGGTGATCTACGACGGCGATAAACGTTATGAAGTAAATGTAAGGAGCACTAAAAGCACGAACGGTGCGGTGAGGTTCAAACTTAGGGAGTAGGGAAGTTCATAGTTTATAGTTGGAGGTTGGAGGTTGTCCCGAAAGCTTTCGGGAGGAGGTTTCTTTAACTAGTTATACCCTGCGCTAAACAACTAAACAACTAAACAACTAAACTCCTCAACTCCTCAACCAGCTCTATTTATGTATCTCACTCGTAAAATGAAACTCAATATCCGGGTTATTCTGTCTTTCGGTATTTAAGAACCATTCACTATTGGCCAGGTATACCAGATGACCGTCTTTGTCTTCGGCAATATTGGCCTGCTTGAACCGGATAAAATCTTCCAGCTTTTTAGGGTCTGTACTGGTAAGCCAGCAAGCCTTGTAAAAAGGCAGGTTATTCATCTGAACGGAAGCGCCATATTCCTGCAACAAGCGGTATTGGATCACCTCAAACTGAAGTTCTCCCACACAACCGATGATCTTCTTATTTCCCCCAAACTGGGTGAACAATTGGGCCACACCTTCGTCTGTAAGTTGCAGTAATCCTTTCTCCAACTGCTTGGTTTTCATAGGATCTTTATTGACTACCTCCTTAAATATTTCAGGAGAAAAACTGGGTATTCCGGTAAAGTAAAAATCCTCTCCTTCGGTCATGGTATCCCCAATTTTGAAGTTCCCGGTATCGAATAAACCCACCACATCGCCAGGATAGGCATCCTCGATCACTTCTTTCTGGCGGGCCAGAAAACTATAGGGATTGCTGAACCTGAAATCACGTTCCATACGTACATGATGGTAATAAGTATTGCGTTCGAACCTGCCGCTGCATACGCGCAAAAAAGCGATCCTGTCGCGATGCTTGGGGTCGAGGTTGGCATGTATCTTAAAAATGAACCCGCTGAACTTCTCCTCCTCAGGTCGTACATCCCTTACCGTGGTATGCCTTGGCCTTGGTGTAGGTGCGATCCGGATAAAAGTATCCAGCATCTCTTTTACCCCAAAATTATTAACGGCAGATCCAAAGAACACCGGGGCGGTCTTGCCCAACAGATAATCCTCCTCATGCAGTTCACCATACACGCCATCGATCAGTTCCACATCTTCGCGCAGCGTGGCTGCATCCTTCTCGCCTATCTTTTCATCCAGTACTTTTTCGCTAAGGTCATTGATCTCTACCACATCTTCATCATTGGCCTTGGTACCTGCGGTAAACAACACCAGACTTTTCTTATGCAGGTCGTATACCCCTTTAAAATCCTTACCACTATTGATGGGTATGGTCATGGGGTGCAATTGTATCTTCAGCTCATTTTCTATTTCCTCCAGCAGGTCGAACCGGTTCTTTCCATCCCGATCCATTTTATTGATGAACACGATCACCGGCGTATTACGCATGGCAATAACTTCCATCAGCCTGCGGGTTTGGGCCTCTACCCCGTTTACACTATCGATCACCAGCACCACACTATCTACTGCCGTAAGCGTTCTATACGTATCTTCTGCAAAATCCTTGTGACCCGGGGTATCCAGCAAGTTGATGAGGTGTCCGTTGTATTCAAAGGTCATCACACTGGTGGCCACACTGATACCACGCTGACGCTCGATCTCCATAAAATCGGAGGTGGCGTGCTTCTTGATCTTATTACTCTTTACGGCACCTGCTGTTTGAATAGCTCCGCCAAATAACAGGAATTTTTCTGTTAATGTGGTTTTACCCGCATCCGGGTGAGAGATGATGGCAAAGGTCTTGCGCCGGTTTATTTCGTTTATGTACTTCATGTTTTTGAGCTGGTTGAGCTGGTTGAGGAGTTGAAAAGTTGAGGAGTTGAGAAGTTTAGGGGTTTAGGTGTTTAGTTGTTTAGCGCAGGGTATAACTAGTTAAAGAAACCTCCTCCCGAAAGCTTTCGGGACAACTTCCAACATCCAACATCCAACTTCCAACATCCAACCTCCAACAATTCTCTCCGTTTTAAGCGCCGCAAAGGTACAGTTTACCCCCCTAAAATTGAAAGCTATTTGAAACAGCCATAGTGTTTCAACCGCTCATCTATATTTTTGGTTAGCATTCGGCCTGTATCTTGTAATTTTGGCTATGCGTAAAACGCTGAATATAATACTGAATTCACTGAGGCTAACCTTTGAAGAACTGAGGGTGAACAAGATGCGTACCGCCCTGAGCCTTACGGGTGTTGCCTTTGGCATTTTCTGCATCATTGGCGTATTGGCAACCGTAACCAGCCTCGAAAAGAATATACAAGACCAGGTTCAAAGTCTGGGTACCAATACCATCTATATTGATAAATGGGACTATAGTGGCGGCCCCGATATGCCCTATTGGAAGTTCAGGTCGAGGCCCGAACCAAAATATGAAGAGGCTGAAATGGTAAAACAGCGTTCTGAGCTGCTCGATGATATTGCCTTCCTCTTACAAACCAATAGCAAGATCACCGTAAAAGGGGAATGGGTCGAGAACAAAGTGATGGGAGTAACCCCATCGCAGATGGTCATTCAACCCATTAAGTTCGACCAGGGCCGTTATTTTTCACAGTCTGAATTCAATGCCGGCAGCAATGTTTGTTTGCTGGGCTTTGAAACCGCCGAAAATCTTTTTGGCAGTACCGAACGGGCCGTGGGCAAAGAGGTTGATATCAAGGGAAAAAAGGTCATGGTCATTGGCGTCATTAAAAAAGAAGGAAAGACTTTTATTGGTTGGGGTTTCGACAACTCAGCGATGATCCCCTACCGTTTATTCAAACAATTATTCAAAGAAGAATATTCCAGTCCGATCCTGATCGCCAAAGGAAAAGAAGGTGTACTCACTGCTGCCCTCACCGATGAACTGAAAGGCATCATGCGGCAGATCAGAAAATTAAGTCCTACCCAGGAAGATAATTTTTCACTCAACAGTGTGGAAGCGTTCAGTAAGGCCATCACAGCTTTTTTCTCTACAGTGAATGTGGTGGGTGGAATCATTGGCGTGATCAGTTTGATCGTGGGATTATTCGGTATCGCCAATATCATGTTCGTTACGGTGAAAGAGAGAACACCCATTATCGGATTGAAGAAAGCCATCGGTGCCAAAAAAAGCAGTATCCTCTTTGAATTTCTATTGGAAGCCACCATACTTTGTTTAATGGGTGGTGCGGTAGGACTCTTCTTCGTTTTCCTGCTCACAAAACTATTATCGGGCCCATTAGAGTTCCCCATCTATATCTCTATTCCCCTACTTTTTGCTACCGTTATCGTTTGTCTGATCGTAGGCATACTTGCCGGCATATTCCCAGCAACTAAGGCTGCTAAGATGGATCCTGTGGAGGCGATAAGAAGCAAATAGAAAACTACGATCAAATTGTTTTTAAAATGAGTGGCACCTGCTTTTCACTCAATTCAATTAATTTTACTGCTTAAATCTTTATTATCATCACGATCCTCGCCATAGAATCATCCTGCGACGAAACCTCGGCATCTATTTGCCGGGATGGGAAAATATTGTCGAATATCATTGCCACCCAAACGGTGCATGAAAAATTTGGCGGCGTTGTACCCGAACTTGCCAGCAGGGCCCATATGCAAAATATTTTGCCGGTGGTGGACCAGTCACTCAAACAAGCTGCTGTAAGTTTAACTGAATTAGATGCCATCGCCTATACCCAGGCGCCCGGACTGATCGGTGCTTTATTGGTGGGTAGTCAGTTTGCCAAATCGTTGGCCCTTTCCCTCAATAAACCCCTGATCGCGGTTCATCATATGCAGGCACATGTATTGGCCAATCTGATTGCAGAAGATAGACCCAGTTTCCCCTTTCTATGTTTAACGGTCAGTGGCGGACATACACAGATCGTAGTATGTGAGTCGCCCACAAAACTAACAGTGATCGGCGAAACCATTGATGATGCTGCAGGAGAAGCTTTTGACAAATCGGCTAAATTATTAGGATTGCCCTACCCCGGCGGTCCACTCATTGATAAATACGCTGCTAACGGTAACCCAAAACGCTTTTCATTTACGGAGCCGCAGATACCCGGACTTGATTTTAGTTTCAGCGGATTAAAAACATCGATCCTCTATTTCCTGAAAAATGCAGGCGAAAGCAATGTATTCAAAGAAGCATTCTTAGCCGATGAGGAAACCTGTAAACTATTCATCAAAAATAACCTGGCCGATATCTGTGCTTCCATTCAAGCCCGTATCGTGAGCATCCTGATGAACAAATTAAAAAAAGCGGCCCATGAAACCGGCATCAAGCAGATCTGTTTGGCCGGTGGAGTAAGCGCCAATAGCGGACTCCGCAAAGCTTTTACAGCCCTTGGCGAAAAAGAGAATTGGAAAACCTTTATTCCTGCATTTGAATATTGTACCGATAATGCAGCCATGATCGCCATTACAGCCCACTATAAATTTCTGGAAAAAGATTTTGTGGGAATGGAGAGTTCGCCGAGTGCGAGGGCGGAGTGGTAACCTTATAACGTTTAAGGTTTAAGGGTTTAAGGTTTAAAGTTGGTTGAGGAGTTGAGGGGTTTAGAGGTTTAGGACAATGCTAGGCTATAGCACCGGACAATTATTAATTCGCATCAGATCATGCCCAACCATTTCTTTAAATTCAAATATTTTACTGTTCAGCAGGAGCATTGTGCCATGAAGGTTTGTACCGATGCATGCCTGTTTGGCGCATTGGTGGCAGACAACTTGATGCCAAGCGCAAATTGTTTGGACATTGGTGCAGGAACAGGATTATTAACCCTGATGTTGGCACAGAAGGATCCCCAACTAAAGATCGATGCGGTAGAATTGGATGAAGCTGCGGCGAAACAAGCAGGCGAAAATTTTGAATCTTCGCCATGGAATAAAAGGTTAACCATACATCATACCGATATCCTTGCATTCAAGCCCACAAATAAATATGATTACATCATCAGCAACCCTCCTTTTTTTGAAGGCGATCTGTTAAGTGATGATGCTGCAAAGAATAAAGCAAAACATCATACTGGGCTTAGTTTAGAACAATTATTAAACAGCATCAAAAGACTGCTAAGTCCGACTGGGGTGTTCGCCATCCTGCTACCCTATCATCGTGTTTCATTTTTTGAAGCACTGGCTGAAGGGCATGATTTTTATTGTCAGAAAAAGATCCTGGTGAAACAAACTGTTGATCACCCTTATTTCAGAGGCATCTTATTTTTTTCGAGAGAAAAGCATCAAACAGAAAGTACTGAGCTTTCCATCAAGAATAGCGAAGGAAAATATACTGAAGCGTTTATCCGATTAATGAAAGATTATTATCTCGCATTTTAAGCGATCCCGCCATATTCCTTTAAATAAGCATAATGTTCATTGATAGTACCCGACTTGACCATAGTGGCTTGATCGATCGTGCTACTTCCGCCCACACGAATATCATCCAACACATATTTGATCAGTTGCTCACCAAAATAGCGACTGGCATCGCGGGGTAATTCATTAGGCAGATTTCCTACAGCCATCACATCAATGGAATTGGGCAGATAGGGAGCTGTTTTTTCAAAACTATTGCGGTCTACCCCATAGATCGGGTCTGCAATGCTGCAATCGCCCAGGTTACAGGGCACCGAGCCATAAGCATCATCGGTAATATCGGCTATGGTTTTGATCCGGAAATTCTCGTTATGAATATCCTCCATGTTAAAAAGCCGGGGAATATCTTTTTCCCAATATACCCCATTCATGAGTATATCCGCTTCCGTTAGGAAGTCTTTGAACGTACAAACATATTGATCGGGATGTGCATGAAAATCTTCTCGGTTGTATTTACCATTTGATTTACTGAGATAGATATCGGCTCCCTTCAGGTGCACATAGGCCGGGTATGGAAATTCGCGTTCCAGAAATTCGGCGGGTTCTACTTCATGGATGCCCAGCAGGTTCATGATCTCTAATACTCCATGTGCCACACGGCCACTACCCGTTACCGCTATCTTGATATTGGGAAGTTTTAATCCGAAATATGTATGTATTAGTTTTTGAAAACTGTTCACCGTACCCACCCGTTGCAATTGGAATGCTCCGGTTCGGTTTCCATAAGCCATCATACCATTATGCGCGCCTACGATGCCTGCAAAGAAACCGAAGCCGATGATGCGGGTACCATCAGAATGTTCCAGACATTCATAATCGATGAGCGTAATTTTTTTATCGAGCATGGCCCTGAACAAGGGCTGGTTATGTGGCTGTGCTTTTTTAGTATGCGAAAAGAAAAGATAGGTCTTGCCCGGAATCAGCATCGGTATCGGTACTTCTTTTATGCCGAGCAATACATTGCAATCGCTGAGGTCTTCGGTAACGGTTACTCCGGCCTGAATATATTCTTTATCGGCATAGCATCGTGTATCGGAATGTTGAGCAGTGACCCTGATATCGGGAAAGTGTTGGTGCAGCCATTTGCACTGGGCGGGCGTAAGTGCCACCCGATTATCGGCAGGGGTTTTACCCTCCCGTATCAAGCCTAGTTTTAGCATCAATCGTTGAATTTGCAGGGGCAAGTTAATTAATTTGGAATTTGAAATTTCAAATTTGAAATTTGTAGTATGAACTATTTTGAATTATTTGGCATTCCGGTGGGATTTAATACCGATAAGGCAGAACTTGCCCAGCGGTATTTTGAGTTACAGAAAAAATTCCATCCCGATTTTCATGCTCAATCCACTGAATTTGAGCAGGCCGATGCACTGGAACAATCCTCCATCCTGAATAAGGCACTCAAAACCTTACGTGATCCAGATGCTACCCTCAAATATGTATTACAATTGAAAGGAATGCTGGAAGTGGATGAGAAATACCAGCTCCCCCCCGATTTTCTGATGGAGATGATGGACCTAAATGAGTCAATGGGTGAGCACACTCCTGCTCATATACAAGCATTGGAAAAGGATCTGGCATTGCCTATCAAACCCATACTGGATCAGTATGATGATGCCCATATCGATCAGGCATCCTTATTAAAGTTGAAGGAATATTATTATAAGAAAAAATACCTGCAGCGTATTTTGGACAGAACTGAGGGATAGCGTAATATTGCAGCCCATTAGATCCTCATAAGAGACGCCCAGATGGCGGAATTGGTAGACGCAGCAGACTCAAAATCTGCCGTTCGCAAGGATGTGCAGGTTCGATTCCTGTTCTGGGCACAAGACTAGAGTTAAGGTAATCTCCATCGAGGTTACCTTTCTTTTTTTCTGCTATAATCCTTTGCAGTGGCTGTATTGCAGCAAATAAGCTGTTCACTCTTTCGGTTCGAACAACCCCTTTTTCTTTATTATACAGGATTCCATAAGGAAATACCAGGTTTTGCAGTACACGCCTGTTATCAAAGCCTGCTGTAACCCAAGCCCTGCTTATGTTCTGTGCAATACCCAAACATTTCTCAACGGCATTTTCAAAGTTCGAACTGCTAACTTCAGTTTTAGCAAGATCATCTGATAATACCCTGATCTCTTCTTTAATTATTGCTAGATGTTTATGGTATATCTCTTTATCAATTTCATCAAACAAAAACTTTCTCTCTATTTTTTCAAGCTGTGTTTCTTTCTCTGACAGCTTCTTTTTAACCAGCTTGGTTTCATCTACTGATTTTGACAACCGTTTTGTAATACCCTGGAGTAATAGTTTTTTTAATGCTGCTTTTTTTTCTTTGTTGTACTCAAACTGTATTAAATAATCAACAAATAGCTTATTAAGGGTTGTAGCTCTTACATTAACAGGAACTACTGTGGATTTAGTTTTATAGTACCAATTGTTTTTGGTAGTATATCCCGTTAAAGGCTGTCCGCTGATATCATCTTTAGCAAAGATTTTTAGCGGCACCTCCTGATGTGCAAAAACTTTAGGGATACCGGCGATTGGTGATACGTCAAGCCTTTCGTTAGCTTTTACAAATGTCTCCAAATCTATAAGCGCAGGATGCTTCCCTTTTATCAATCGCCCTTCTAATAATTTGCCTGTAATATAACCAGCATAGAATGGATTAGTTATGATACCCCGAAATGATTTCTCATTGATATTAACTCCTCTTGCTCTTAACGTATCAATAATGGTACGATGATTTAACTTCCCTTCTGCTACAAGACCGAAGGCTTTTTTCAGTTCCTTTCCTTCATCTGTGATAATGTATTGATGAAAGCAGGCACGCTGCCCAATTTGTGTATTCTTGTATCCCACTGGCAGACAATACGGCCAGTATCCCTTTTCCATTACTTCTCTAGTATGAAGCTTGGTTCTGTCACTCTTGGCAACATTATCAAAATTATTCATCAGGTGCATGAAGTTTTCCTGCAAACGGCCTGAAGCTGTTGATGTGTCTATATCCTGCATGACTGATTTAACAATGATTCCTTCCTTTCTTAAATCTTCACTCAGTTTTGCGGCTGTGGAACCGGTGCGGGAGAACCTGTCGTAACTTGATACAATGATATAAGTGATATCCTTATGCTTTCTAACATAAGAAAGCATACGCTGAAACTCTTTTCTTCCATCAGTTTTAGCACTCTCGTATTTACCTCCAAAAAGTTCCCGGACAGAGATTTTGTTTCTGGATGCAAATTCTTTGTCGATCTTCAACTGCACATCCAAACTACCATTATTCTGTTCCTGCTCCAAACTGCTAACCCTGGTATATATAACACCATATTTGCCAGTTCGTAAATTCGGAATCTGGTATTGCCCTGCTATCATTTTTTCCAAAAGTAATTCAAGATTGTTCTTCTTCATCCTGGCTTGTTTTATTTTCTGCTTCAAAATAAATATCAATCAGTAGCTCTGCAAACTGCAGTAGCTGCTCGTCGATGGATGGTTCGTTTATTTGTAAACCATCTTCATTTTTGTTTTGCATGTGAAATTCATCAATGCAAATCCTGTCGGTCGTCTACCGTACAATCAATATTCTTATAATTGGTCTGATTCGTTCAGTACCTTTAATTGTTTTTTTATTTTTATAATATCGGTCACTTCCAGCTTTACTGGTATGCCGTCTCTTACATTCAGGTGGATCTCTTTATAATCTCCTTTTTTTAATATCCTTGATATTTTCTTTATCATCTCTTCATCCTGTTTCTTAGCTAGCCTGAGTTGAGTAATTGCCCCGTTGTCCATTTTAATGGTAATCTGTTTGTAATTACCTGTTCGTATTGCCTGTATTACTTCTTTTTCTTCAGCGTCCATTATTGAAAAATAAAATTCAGCAGGTGCATCCAGCTTTTCATTGTCAAAGAATTTGTTAATCAGGTTGCTGATATTGATCATGGAAAATGATGTATTTTGCATATTCCAAAAAACCTCATTCTGCTTCTGCGCATTTATTTCATCCACGGGCTTACCCAAATTTATAAAACAATTACTTTCTCTATCATTGTAAAAGGCGATAGTAGATTTTTCTATGAGGGCAATCAAAACCATAGTCCCAAAAATACTAAACGAATTTTCGGCTAATGTGGTTACCATTTCATCGCCTTTCAAGCCCTCCTTAAGATTTTCTTGTATTGGTTTAAAATAATCCGGCCCTTGTATTTCTGAAATTTCTTCCAAACGGGTCCTGATTTCTGTGCTAGTTTTTGGAAAAAGTTCCTCTTTTAATGTTTTTACCTCTTCCAGCGGCATACCGTAATATCTTAACTCTCCGATAAATTTTACCCAGATCACTTCTATAAAACTAAAGGATCTCCATTTACGCTTTTCAGACTCATAACTTATCAAGCCTGCCTTTTCCCAGTCACCAATTAACTTACTGTGTATCCCTGTTTCTTTTATATGGAATTTAGGCTCGTTTAAATGCGGATACAATTCAACCGCTTTTTCCTCTATTTCTTTATCTAAAAAAAGCTCCGTAATAGAATCTAAGGTAAAAATATTAAAAACTAACATTATTTAGTACTTTTGGTATTGTAATTAATTACCAAATATACTTTATTTATTCATTAAAACACAACAAATGAAAAAAAATTTAGAATTTCCGCCTAGGTATTTTACCTATCTAAAGAAACGGGAATGCAGGAACTGTGGCAAGCCAATCGCTGATCAGGAACATGCCGGCAGGACATACTGTCCCAAAATTTATGATGAATACGATAAAGTGGTTGATTGCAAAACCACTTTAGCAAGAATCAATGACCAGCCTGACAGAGATCTACACAGAAACCTTATTAACGAGCAAAAGTTTTTCAGCAACCGCATTAAGGCACTTGTTGAAAAAAAGGGTTTGGAAGTATATACGGATGATTTAACCGCATATGACATAAAATTATCAAATGCTGTTAATATGAATCTCACACGGGATGGTATACTCACTACTTATTTTTTTAACTACAGCATAATTTCAAACCCAATTACTAACAAACACAAAATTCAATATAATGGATAATAAAATACTAATGAGCATACTAGCTCAGCTCCAAAAAACTCATACTCAGCGCCAGACCCTTTATATAATGGGTGGCATTATTATTATGGGAGGCATTAGCATATATTATTTAAAGAAAAATAATAATGCTCAATCATATAATATAAAATCCCTAACCGGCATTAATGGTACCCTTACTGCTCACGTTGGTAAGCAGGAGCAGGTATTATCGCAAAAGCAAGGGAAGATTAATCAACTGGAAATAGACAATCAGCAGCTATCCCAAACCATAGCATCCCTGAGGCAGGAAAAGCCCCAGGAAAATTAATAGTGTTTAAAGCTGGCTGTGTGAAATATGCGTTACGCCAACAGTTATTGGATTCACGCTTAGTCATGGCTATTCACAGATATTCACGATGAATCACTTGTTGTCACTGCATTTCACGATAATTCACGTGAACCAGATTTTTTGCGTGAATTCACGGAAAAATCTACACCTGCAACGGAAAAATCCCATAGGGTAATTTGGGAGAATTTAGGAGAGGTTAGGAGAAGTTTGTTGTTTTTTTGGTAGAAATTTTGGTAATTATCACCCCGTTACCTTTTTTTGTATTTAATCCTCCACCTAATTTTAAAGAAATACCATTGCTGTAACCAAAATTACAGCATATGAAAAGAAGCGCACCCACCATCTCTGTTTCAGCTTATTTAAGCCAATTTATTAATGCTTCCTCATCTGGAAGAAGATTAACCCCGTCCTGTAAAAGAATTGCACCAGGCACCATTTTAAATTATCAATATGTGCAAAAACTATTGCTACAATTTGAACAAAGGGTCGGGCATTCTTTAAGGATTCAATTATTGCACAGGGCTTCAATGGCTACTTTACAAAAGGAAAGAAAATACTGGGCCAGGTTTTATACCCAGTTTGCGAGTTTTTTGTATAAAGAGAAGGGCTATCATGATCATTATGTAAAAAGTACCTTCAAGGTATTGAAATCATTCTTTAATTACCTTCAAAATGATAAAGGATTCAGTGTGGGTAATTACCATAAATTATTCAGAACACCATTACAAAATACTGCACCGGTGGTATTACTACCAGAAAGGTTGCAATTCCTGATTTCAGACAAAGCATTTGAAGAGGGGCTCAATACTCACCTTGAAAGGGCAAAAGATATCTTTGTATTTGGTTGTACGGTGGCGTTAAGGGTAAGTGATCTAATGAATTTGCAAAAAAGAAATATCGTGAATACCGGCGATGAAATTTATTTAAGTATTTGTACAAAAAAAACAGGAACAGAAATTAAAATCCCCTTGCCTGCCTATGCCATTGATATCATAAAAAAGTATAAACGGGTCGCTGGTAAGTATATTTTACCACGTTTATCAGTTACGAATTTAAATATTCAGATAAAAAAACTCATTGAAGCGGCAGGCTGGAATTACCCATTACCAAAAATCATCAGTAGGCAGGGTAAGTTGATTGAACTAAAACTTGCAGACGGGAAGCCATGGCGGTTTCATCAGCACATTACTGCTCATACCATGCGCCGTACTGCCATAACAACCCTGCTCATCATGGGAGTGCCGGAACTAATGGTTAGAAAATTATCGGGGCATGCACCCGCTAGCAAGGAGTTTTACAAATATGTGAATATAGCCCAGGAGTACCTAAATAAAGAGGTATTAAAGGCTTTTAACAGTTTAGCTGAAACTGATTTTACATTGAAAACTGTTTGAAGTAGACGATATGAGTCCTCTCATCCAAAATCGATTTAACAATATAGCCGGGAAATTCCCGGCTATACAATGATTTCTTCTTGTTCTTGCCGGAAGAAAACACCATGTTATTTATCAGATTGATGATTTTCTCTTTCCAGATTTCATAGTTTAAGCTCTCTGATAATAGTACTACAAATTAGCAAGCGAGGCTATTATGGCAAAAGAGATAGACCGAGACCCTTTCATCGGGCCTTTTGAAATAATTCAATTATTGTCGATCGGACTAGATTTACCTTCGCTAGGCGTAAAAGTAATTCTTAATGTTTCAAAAAAATCAGCTTTATCAGAGAATTGCAATTTAAATGAATCTATTTCAGTATTAAGAACATCTAAAGTTGTTATCTGTTTTTTTAAAAAAAATAAATCCGAGAACGACTCTTCATTAAATTTATTTTTTATTTGATTGTCCTTAATATAATCTTGAACAGGTTCAATAGCTTGGAGGAAATATTTATTTCGTTGAATACTATCTGATTTAGATTCATAATATATACCATTAAAGTAATTATGGTACATTTTTTGTTTATACTTTAACTTAAAATCTGCTAAATTAAGAGAATCTACAAATTTGATACCTAACTCATACTCTTTCAGAAGAGCCAATATGTTTATTTTTAATTGAACTGCTTCAAATCGTGTTTCTTCACAATTAATCGGATTTTCTAAATAGCTTAATGCATTAATCAATACTGATTGATCTGTATTTTGATAATACGAATAAAAAGCTTTTGATGCTTTATTATAATTGGATTTACACGTATCGATTTTCTTTTGCTGTGCATCACAGCTATATAAAACGAAACAGAAAAAATAAACGGTTATTAATGTTGAAGGATTTAATGCTTTGAAATTGCACATATTGTTTATTTAATATAAAAAGATGGGGTAAACGAGCCAAAAGTATTTGTATACGGTAGTGGTATACCGAAGATTCCTATAGGTGTTGGATCCCCGTTATCTGAGATTTGCCAAGAAGTGCCACTTACCTTTAAGCCCGGGAAACTATCTCCTTTCGATATTTGATTAGCAGGGAGTAAAATACTACCTACTCTCACGCTAGTCTGGGACTCACGCAACCTATCAGTACCTTCAACTGGGCTTAAATAATTCTCATATTTAGTCCCTTTAAAAATTACTTGAGCTCCTCCAGTTGTTTCTATATTATCTGCTCCTGCAGAGTTCTTTGTTATATTTGTAATTCCAATTCTTACTCCCATAAATTCCTTTGAGAGATTTTCACCATTTTTTAGGCCTAGACTTGTAATTTTAATGTCGGCAGAAACGGTTATAGATGAATTCACTTGAACTTTGGCTAAAAATGAGGCGCCCCATTTCGCATCTATAATTCTTTCCCCTGGTTCGTTTGAACCCACTGCGATAAAACCAACTGTTGTTGATGTTGCAGGATTGTATGAAATTTTCCACCCTAAATCTTTGAGTATATCATTATCTTGTTTACCTACATATTGATACCCTGCAGGAGTATTTGCGATTGAAGTTACTTCATTTCTCCACTCATATTTTCCTGCTTTATCTTTTATCCAATCTTTAGTATCCATTCCATCTGGATCAATGAATCTAATTGGATTATTTACTCCATAAGTATAAGGGCTCCATCTGCTATATTTATCAGCAAAAGGGTCAACAGTCCACCATCTTCCGACTTGAGGATCTAGCATTCTTGCTCCATAATCATAACTTTCAAGACCACTTCCATCACTGAACTCTTGATTTTGTAATTCTTTGCCGTTGTACTTGTATTTATTTTGAAGTTTGCCAGCGGCTTTAGAACTAATCCCCGCCATTGTTAACCCGAATGGGTTATAATGAATTAAGGCAATACCAAAATTCACTAAGGTTTCAAAGAACTTGTACTGACTATAAATTTAATAAATATTTATATTTTGGGTTTAC
>CAIRHQ010000113.1 GCA_903878475.1 uncultured Bacteroidota bacterium
CATTAGCAAAAAAAACAGATAATACTTCCGGATAACCTCCGTCTTCTTCAATGGGTCCAAAATTATAGTCGCGATATTTGTTGATCCCAATCGGAAAATACAGATGTCCCACTATTTTAGTAAAACCTGAATTGGATGAACTGGTATCTTCATAGCCATACAGGGCGATGATCGCTTTGGCACTGCTGTCCCAGGTATTGGTTTCTATGACCGGATGGGCTATCATTACTGAAATGGGTTTAATCCTGCTTACAAAGGATTCAATGGTTTCATTGTTTTCCCGGGTGAATGATTGTCCAAATGAAACAATCATGGAGAATACAGCAGCTATGCTAAAAAGAATTTTCATACGATGCGAATATCAAATTGGAGTGCTGTTTAATTAGTGGAAGATGCTGAATGGTCTTATTGATATGCCTGTATAAAGGAACAAAATATTTGTGAAAAAAATTGACTTCAATTTGAGCGCCTTGCCAACTGCTAACTGACTCTCACAGTGTCTTCAACGCCATGATCACCGGATAGATCATTCCGGCTATCAGGAGTAAGCTGATAAAGGGCCTGTTCAGGTTTTGCCATCGGTAGTTCTTTCTTTTGATGGCATCTACGGCATGATTGACCGCTGAAAAAATAAAGAAGAAGATAAAAGCAAAAAATATGCTGAGTTCAGCCTTGATACCCCAGTCCATAAAATATACCAAGATGGCGATAGCGGCATACGATAATAAGGCAATGGCCGATTGACGTTGATAGTTGCTGCCGGTTTCAAATCCTTTGGCTTCAGCCGATTGATCTGCAAACAGCAATCCCTCCAATCCGGAAATGCCGGCAATACTGACAATGATCACCGGGATCATAAAATGGAGTTGGGCAATGGGGTCATAACCATGGGCGTAACCGATCTTGTATCCCCAGAAAAAAGAAAATCCAACCAATACAATTCTTGCGATGTCGAATATTTTTATAAGCATATCAACAGAATTTAATTGGTTAAAAATCTAAAACAAAATTACGTGTTCTAAGAATCTTCTGTGAAGAGATATTGCCAGGAAGTGGAGAAATTCAAAAATTCGCTAAAAAGAACTTTGCAAAACCGTATCATCGGTGATCATGGGAGGTCCGCCACTTTGTGAAAACGCCTCATTAAAGAAAATAATGAATAGAAAGAGTAGTAGTGACCTGCTGGGCATAATTATTTTGATGCGGTGTGCGCTTATGGGGTAGTGCTACCTGTAAAAGCGGTTATTTAATAACCTTATCAAGTACGATTGTATTTGCATTATCACTATAATTGAAATTCGCCGGCCGATCCCCATCAGCCCTAAAATTCATTCGGTATTGTATTTTAGTATCAGAAAGAAACTTGATGATCCCTTTAAATCTTGAATCTTTTTTTAAGTGGTCTTTATCATGCCCTATAACATCAAGCCATACAGGGCTTTTTGTATAGTTTAATTCGTAGGTTAATTCAGCTTTAACTCCATTGATCATAAAATCAGATCCCCCAAGTACTTTATTGCCGTCAACGATAATGATATTGTTATACTTATCAAAAATCATTTTCGTTTGTATGCCATTGTAAACGCCCGCCCATTCCCCTATGATTTTATCGGAATTGCTATTGCAGCTTACCTGTATAAAAGCAATACTACCCAACATTAATAAGATCCAAAGGTTTTTCATGTATTCGAAATTCTTTCTATAATAGTGGATTGCGTATAGGGGTTATCATTTTCAAAATTTGAAAATAAGTGGCAAGGAGCTGGGCCTCAAATTATGCCAGGGCAATTAATTATTTTTTTAATAGATCCCTTATTTCACCCAGCAAAATCTCTTCTGTTGAAGGAGCGGGCGGTTCAACAATTGCTTCAACCGGTTTCTTTTTAAATTTATTCATGGGCTTCACTACAAACAGAAAAATAGAAAAAGCAATGATGATAAAACTGATAGCCACCTGAAGAAAATTCCCGTAGTTAATCGTAACCGCGGCCACAGCCTTACCGGCTGCGTCCGTGCTTGCATGTTGTATGATAAGTTTCAAATCGGCGAAATTAACTCCTCCAATAAGGATCCCGATAGGCGGCATCAGTATATCTTCCACGAAAGAAGTAACAATTTTTCCAAATGCCGCTCCAATAATAACACCAACAGCAAGGTCCATTACACTTCCTTTGGAAATAAATTCTGAAAATTCTGATTTAAGAGACATAATTAAATAGTTTTATGAAAATAATTTTTCAGTTAAGGTAAACAAATATAATGCAAATATGCATCTGCGAATTATTTCGCATATCGTGAAAGATATTCTATGCACTTATGGACTTTATATCTTGCTCAAAAACTATTTTTAATGTGTTGAGAAAATCTTCCCGTTGATGTTGAACCACAAAATCCTAGTGAAAAAGGAAGGCCAAAAATTAGGCCAGGAACATTCCAGGTATTGGTAGTTGGGAAATAGTGTTTTAGTTGAACCAACTTTGCTGAACAATTTTATCATTAATCGTGCTTCACCCAGATCAACTCATTAATATTAAAGCCAGCCTTTTGAGCCAATTGGAGATATTCAGTTTTTACCGCTGCGGGTATGGTGGTTGTTCTTGATAAGATCCACAAGTAGTTTAAATTATTCCCTGCAATTAATGCGTAGCGGTAATCTTTATCAAGGGCAATTACATTGTAGCCGCCATAAAAGGGACCGAAGAAAGAGACTTTCAACATGGCAATGGTTTCATCCTTAACAAATTTTGCCTTCCCGGTAGCGCTTTTCCATTTATTCGTTCTTGTATTATAGCCCTTATTGACAACCTTAATACTGCCATTATCATTGGCAGAATATTCTGCAGTAGTATTGTTCAGGTCTCTTTCAAATCTGAAATCGAATCTGGCTATTTCATACCATTTTCCTAGATATTTAGTTTTATCAAATTGGGTTACAGCGGTTATTCCTTTTGGAATGGTAGAGCAGGAGAATAGCATAATTGAAATAGGTATTATAGTAATGAACGAGGTAAGATTTTTCATAATTTATATAGGCTTGTATAATCTTCTTTTCCGTTTCTTGTGTGATGAACCGAGGCGAAGGCACTAACTGCACCTAGACTGATATAGCATACTAATAAAAAAACAGGAAATACTGATTGGCGGATACGGGTTATCATGGAAATCTATTTGATTGCAAAAATAGTTTTTTTGCATCAACTTTATTAGGCCGTATCAGGGATTCATTTTATTAAAATACTCAACAATGGCATCATTATTTGCTTTTACCCTAGGTTCACTTGTTCCGAAACTAAGTTCAGTTTTTCCTGCTTTCAATTGTTCAAAAATGGATGCTACAAAATCACTCACGGATGGTTGCCCATCGTGCAAGCCCTTTCCGCCAAGGTCGGTATTCAGGGCCGGAGGTATCATTTCAATGACTTCTATATTGGTGGATCGTAACATATGCCGTAAGGAAAGCGTGAACGAACGCAGAAATGCTTTGGTGGCACTATACACAGCCACTTTTGCAAGGGGAACAAAAGCCAGGCCTGATGTAACATTAATGATAGTGGTTAAGGATCCCATTTTTGTAAATAGCGAAGCCAGATGAATAGGGGCAAGTATATTGGTAGTAATTTCTTCCGTAGCTTTTTGAAAAAACTGTTCATCTGAAATGCCCATCCATTTTTGAATACCCGCATTATTGACCAACACGTTCAGGTCGCTGTGGTTGGCTACAACCCAGTTGTATAGTTCAATTCTTTCAGCTTCACTGGATAGGTCGCATACTTTGGTAATTACTGATGGAAATTCAGCAGCAACTGCTTGTAGTGCTTCTTCTCGCCTTCCGCAAATGATCACGGTATTATTTTCCTGAAGAAATCTTTTGGTCAAGCCAAGTCCAATCCCAGTGGCACCACCGGTAATGAGAATTTTATTATTTGAGAGTTTCATATGTTTTTTTAATTGTGCTTACCCGGGTTATTGTGATAAGAGCGAGGGCCAAGTTAATGGTTATGCATCAAATCTTGATCCTTTCCATTAAGTTCCGGCAGGAAATAATGCTTCCATTCTTTTTTTCATCTCAACCGCAACCATACTGGCATTTCCGCCTTGTTCTTCCAGTTTGGAAATTATATTCAGGTAACTGGCTTTATCTCTATTCTGACTCAATTTAAACACGTGCTCAATTTTTTCAGCTTTTAGTTCAATACCAATAATGCCAGGCATCATTTTATCTAAATACTCAGCTGGAAGGTTATCATAAATAGTTTGCGATTGAGTATTTCCTTTTTCAAATTTCAATGTCAATTTTTTCATGAGCTCTATTAGTTTAAGTTTCGTCATGAAATTTATTTGCCCCGTTATATGAACACTCATATAATTCCAGGTGGATCCAATTTGGGTATTACTATACCAGGAAGCGCTTACATAGGTATTGGGGCCAGTAAATACCAGCAGGGCTTTGGGGTTTTCAATAAAGGCTTTATGATGGTCGGTATTGCACATGATATGACCTTGCAAGTACAATTCGCCCTGCCGTTCCTCCATGAGCATCGGGATCTGTGTAACTACTTGGTCGCCCGATAAATTACTGCCCGTTAAAAAAGCAAAAGGATTGTTTTCTATGAAATCCAGAATAGTTTGCTCGTCTTTTTCTTTGAAATATGGAATATTGTACATGATTCTTTTTGTTTCGTTTTTGATGCAGTAGAAGGTCGGGTATTCTCGAAAAGCAGTATCCCTTCGTTCTGGTTCGTGGGGCTGAAGGTAGGGCCAACACCTTAAACACTGCGCAGAAAAGAAAAAAGCAGAGGGGGTAGGGTCACCAAATTTACTTTGGTATTCATGCTTATTGAAACTTATACTTGTCCCTGGTATTTAGGGTCGTAGTCTACCATCCATTCAATGCCATATTTGTCTCTGAACATACCGAAATAAGAACCCCAGGGACTGTCGCCAATGGGCATTTCAATTTGCCCCCCTGCTGAAAGTCCGTTGAATAATTTATCGGCTTCTTCTTTGCTTTCCGCGCTGATGGCAATTTTACTTCTGTTTTCGTGCTCATTGGTGGGTCCCAAAAATTCGGGAACATCATTGCCCATTAAAACGTTTTTACCAATGGGTAAAGCAATATGCATAATTTTATTTGCTTCTTTTTCCGGTATCGGGAATTCAGGACTAGATAGGTCTTTGAAACGCATGATCTTGGCAAACGCTCCGCCAAATACCGATTGGTAAAAGGTAAAGGCTTCTTCGGCATTTCCGTTGAAGTTGATGTGAGGATTAATTAGTGCCATGATATTTTAGATTGCTTACATGATTGTTTGTGTTCTTTTTTGAGAAGCAAATCATTATTGCGAAAAACTAACCATAAATTTAAATAGTATGGCCAGAAATTGAATCCTGATAGGCTGCCTACCGGCGCCAAACTATTGTCCATCGACATTGAAATTATGGATTAGTTCAGGAAGTACTTTTTTGTAGCTCCTTTAGATCCTTTATGGCAGCTTCTATTTTAGCTTTTTCTACTGGGTCTTTTTCCGTCTTCAGTTTTTCAATAAGATTGTTGATCTGAAATTGAAAAGCATTACCTGATCCTGGCATAAATAAGGGTTTTAAGATTTAATAAAATTAAATATACATAAGAATTTATTTAAATATAAAAATAATTTTAGTTTGGAGATAGTTTAGCGGCAATTATTTCGGAAACAGCTGGACCGTAATACAGAAAACACTTGTACCGTCTTAGATTAACGGTTAATCCACCCTCATTACCCTTAATTAGATCCAGTCTGCTTGTACTTTCTGCAGCGGCGCATACCAGTTGATGTATTGTACCAGTCGGGGTAGGGTAGCATTATTCGGACTGCTACTATGAGGTAATTTATGATTCCAGATGATAAAATCTCCGGCATTGGCGGCGATCGATATTTTTTCAAAAGTAGCAAACTCAAATTCGCGCGGGTTGACATCCGCGGGCAAACCATCTAACCAGCTCTCTAATATTTTATGAAAAGATGGGATTAAGGTTAATGCTCCCTGATTAGCCGCAGTATCGGTTAAATATAAAATTCCCTGGGTGCCAAAAGGGATCGGCCTTGCTAAACTTACATCCCAATGCAAACCAATACCGCGGTATGTAAAACCATTCGTTTCGGGTGGATTGAAGCCGCATTTATCAGTAGTAACAATTAACCCCTGTTGCCCCCACAGTTGTTCAAAGGCCTTTCTGATCCTTGGTGCATTCCTGTTCTTATCGATAACGGCTTCTCTGTACAGCGGAACCATGATGCCTTGTACCGCATGTGATTGGGTATACCAGGATTCGGAGTTATTTTCATCCATCTGAAGATAATTCCAAATGGCCTGGCGGCCTGCTACACAATCCTCTTGTGGGATGGCATTTTTAATGATAACATATCCATGCTCGTTCCAAAACTCAATATCTTCCGCCGATAGTACATCCGGCTCAAATCCATCATTCACTTGGGCATTGCCTACGATCAATTGGTTGCATTGTGATATTTTTTCGGCGGCAATAGATCCTCCTCCCATTTCTACCACCCATTGTTCAAAAGCTTCAAAGCTTGGTTTTTGTCCAAACAAGAATTGGTACGTGGGCAGTAAACCCAATCCTAAAATATTGATGATGGCATTATCTAACTCTTGTTCATTGATTAATTGTTCGTTCAGCTGATTGCCCAGCATGGCTTTACCCCATATTCTTTTTAGGTGGCAAATACCCGTGCTGCCGATCTCGGTACTTTCTGCCAATTGAATATCTGGTGATGATTTCATGTTTAATGTAAATGCTGCTATTTACCTGACCGGCGTTAATTCAATATTCTGAACTTCCACACCAATTTCTTTTGCTGGATCAGTGAGCGCCAATCGATGAAAAATACACAAAAGATCAGGAATAGGCAAATGAATACACTGGCGATCGATTTCCAGGAAAGTAAATTTTGTGCGATGTCTAGAGCGTTTTCTGATGCATATTTACCGGCGTGTAAGGCAATAGTATCACTGGTGAATTTACCAATGATAAAGGCAGGTATAATATACTTGGCATTTAATTTCGACATCCCGGCTGCCAAAAACAGCGGTGTTGTGGGTAGCGGTAATAGAGAGTAGGCCAGTACAATGAGCTGGCCCTTCCATTTGTTTTCCTTCATCTTTGACCCCAGGAACTGGATATCTTCATTTTTCGATTGCGTTATATATTTTTTGGTGATTAAGGGGGTGTATAAAATAAGGATGTATCTGCCTAAAACAGACCCTGCTACCCCTACAATTATTGCTATCCATACATTTAAGTGAAAGATAATTTGCAATACGATCATGATCGTAAATGCTGGGGGAAATGGGAAAGGAACTATATCAAATAACAAGGCCCCTATAAAAACTAAAAAATATTGCCACCACATGGTTTTTTATTTATTAAATGATGTCGATGATTAATAATGAATGCTAACAAGGCGGTATTTTTTCAGGTGGGGTATTCTTAGCTGGGTAAGTCCGGCAGGTTAGCCCCAAGCGCGTTGCGTTATTGAAGTTAAGTAATTCCGCTGATTAGGAAAAGTTCACTCCCAGCAGAAGAACTACGAGATAGCTAGACGGTGGATGCTACTCAAACCGCATATGCTGAAAATAATTTTGTTTGCTGAATTGGCTGATAGGGTATCTATTTGCCAGCAACAAGCTTGAATCCTGATAATTGAATTAGATCGATTTTATAAGGCCATGTTTCAAATGCGCTTATGCCGGGATAAATGGGAATCGTGCTGGTTTCAATAAACGCTTTCTTTGTATAAGCGTATAATGCTGCTGTATAAACGATTTGTTCCTTAAATGGGTTATGTATTTTAAGCATTGAACCAACACCCTCGGTATATGTTAATTCCATGCTTACAGTTTTTTCGATGTCAGTAGCAACCGCAACTTCGCTGAACAATAAGGTTTTAGACTCATTCACATTAGCAATAAATAATAGCTTTTGCCCTAGCTTGATGTATACAGTATCTCTAGGCAAATGCTTATCTTGTTCAAGTTCATTAGTTTGTCCGTGGCCAACAAGAAACATTGTCAGTGAAAATAAAACAGTAAATGTTTTTTTCATTTTAATTGAGTTAATACTGATAAATGGTATTGCAGTCTTATAAAGTTGAGTTTGGCCTCTGCCGAAACAATTTTTTTAATCCTCAACCTTTTTATAAATATCGCTAATAAAATGATCTGCATTCCGTTCAAATAAAAAATATTTTTCAACAAAAGCGGAATCTATTTTATCGTATTCTACTTGCTGCCCCAGTGCTATAAGCGGGTCGTAAATGATCGATTTATATCTTAGTTGCACCGAATCGCCATAATAGTTGCGCAAAAGAGATACATAAGAATACCGCTTTAAATTCCACTCTTCTTTGCAAACCAGATAATCATTGGCTATTTTCTTATACCCAATTGAATCATGATCTCTTTTTGATTTATATCCTTGGATGGTCAAAAATGCTCGTTTGCTGAGGTCCTTCGATAACTGATCATTCAGCTCTAATTTCTTTTCAATATTTCTTTTTTTGGAATCCCGTTTTTCATGCATGTAATCAGAAATAAATGCTGTAGTGGCAGAAATAAGGGCACCGATCATAAGCAGCGTTATATCTTTCCTAAGATTCCAATTATCTTTTTGAATTTTAGTTTCTTCCTTCATAAATTGAATATAGTGAATTGTTATTTAATTGCACCATTGGTCGAGGTATTTCCGAAATTGGGTTATAAGAATTCCTAAGCCCTTTGCAATCGTTCCTTTCCCCACGAGCCATTTTCAACGAATGCTATTTATATAATTCGGTACACAAGCTTAGTTTCATTTATTTATTTACCGATTCGTAAAAACACAGACCAGAGAAATTTCTTGTTTAATAGCGTATAAAAAAACAGCTAAAACAAAATGTTTTAGCTGTTATAAAATAATGTAGTTGATTCTTATTTAGACGAGTCGGTATAAAAAGTAATGGTGGGTATTCCTATAACGCCAGCATCGATCATTATTTTTTTCAAAGCAGGATCATTAACTCTTGCTTTTGCTTTAGCTATATCTGTTACATCAAAAACAACATGTACCATGTTGGGGTCATCCACACCTCTTCCCAATACCATATCGTTCATGCCATTTGCAGCTCTTGTGGCTGGCCCTTCGGCATCAAAGCCTTTAAGCCATGTATCAAAATCCTTCACTTTATGAACAATTTCAACTCTTGTACCATTGGCTTTTTGATTCTCAGGATTAAACCGTACAATTTTCCAGAATTTCAAATCTGGTTTTGAAATAACACCGGCTTTATCCATTGCCTCTTTTAATCCTGGATCAGTGGCAAATGCTTTTGCTTTTGCCAAGTCTGAAGCCATTAAAACTATTTTAACGTTGTCGGGTTTATCGGCAGCCCTTTCTACAGCTACAAAAGTAAAACCACTTGCATTACGCCTGGTAGTATCTGCATCAAATGCTTGGCGCCATGTCTTGTAGTCTTTTACAGTGTGATAAATGGTTACTACATCAAAAGGAACGGTTGGTCCTGTTGGTGCTGGTGCAGTTGTAGCATTGGTAGCAGCTGAACTGTCTGCTGGTGTTTTGGCAGCATCAGTTTTCGTATTGGCGGAATCGCTATTACAAGAAAACAGGAAACCAGCAATACTTAATGCAAAAACCGATCTAAACATGTGTTTCATTTTTTTGTTTTTTAGATGAGTAATTATTATTGTTTGGCAATTAAATTATTGGGCATGCGATAACATGGCGTACAAGGTTTGTGTATTTTCGAAGCTGGGGAAGCGTTCTGTCTATGCCACCAGGATGATGACCATAAAGAAACGAAATTATTCTGTTAAATGAAATCTATTTTAAGAGAATTTGCGCCAAAGCCTCGGCCAGTAGTAGTAAGGCCTACTTGTGGCCAACCTTATGTTGACAAAAGCTTTGCTTGTAGATAGCTTTCTTCTGATATGCGGAGTAGCCAGAGTATCTGAATATTATTTATTTATTCGTCTTCCGCAAATGTCAATACATAACCATTATTGTCTTTGATGGAAAACTCAGTTGCCCCATAAAATGTTTTTTCAAGGCCTTTCAGAACGGTTAATTTTTGCTTGATGCTGTCAAAAAAAGCCCTAATATCTTTTATCTTGATATAAAATAAAAGCGAAGCTCCCGGCAGTCTGCTGATCTCAGGCAGTTCATCGGCCAGGCTTTCAAAGCTCTGAAACATAAAGGTCACATTGCCACAATGCATCATTGCCCAAACATAATTTCCCTCTTCAGGAACCGTCATGCTTAAAGTGAAACCGATTTGCTGATAAAACGCAATGGTCTCATGTATGTCTTTCACAAAAATATTGGGCGATAAACTGCCATGTTGAATTAGTTTGAGTGCTGTTCAAAAAGGTTACCGGCAATAACTTGATGCGAATAGTTTATTCAGGAAAGCGTTTTGCAATGGTATTGATCACTACCTGAAAGCTCTGCTTGAACGGACCTTGAGATCTGTTCGTTGCCGGGTAATTTTTATCGTTCTCTCTGTCGTAAAAATGAAAATCTCTATCTACACTGGTCAATACACCCGTATTGGTACTGGCACCGGTTGATTTTGTTAATGCCGTTACATTAGATGAAGAAACCAATGACCATTTATAAATTTTGGTATTGGCATATTTACCCTCTCTTTTCTGGATCGTTTCTAAATAAACTACTTCATATTTATACGGATACATCTTATCCATATAATCCTCTTGTTTTGCAATACCCTTTTCCTCCTGAATGCCACTCCAGGCTTCCACAAGCAACACCGTAGTTTTTGGATTAAAATCAGTGGGTATCCACTTATCGCCATTATTTAATGTTTTTTGCGAAAAAACGGAAGGAGTGATGCCAAAAATAAAAGCAAATACCAAAAATGACTTGAAGAATGATTTATTCATTACAATAGATTTATTTATTAAAAATTGCGTACCACAAATAGGGCTTACTGTAGGCGTGTTGCTGTAATACGGTAACAAATTATAAAAAAGTTAGGCTTGCGCCAAACACATAATAGTATTTCGGACTTTTTCATTGAAATTTTTAGTTCCGATTGTCAATTTAATTTGTCAGCTGGTAACATATGAGGTCAGGAGCTGTATTATCAAGTACAGTTGAATCCCTGAATGAGCATTTCTTCAATAGCTTTATGGAACGCTGGTTATCTTTATGAAAGAATGCTTCAATTTTTTGAACGCCAATTATATTGAAAGCATAGTCAATAACTTTTTCTACAGCCTCCTTCATTATTCCTTGTCCTTGAAAGTTCGTCAAAAGTTCATAGCCAATTTCACATTTATCATTTTCATCTGAAAAGCTAAAAAGGCAAATTGTTCCAATCAATACGTTGTTGCCACTCAATGTTATTGCCCAATATAGAGAGTCATTTTTATGAATATGCGCATTGATCTTATTTATGAAGTTGCTTGCATCATCAATAGAATTGGCTATTTTTCTGCCAAGATATTTGTTTACTTCACCATCAGACCGCAACATGAAAATTTCCTGCTGGTCATTAATTACTAGTTGCCTGAGCGTAAGCCGTTCCGTTGTCAAGATCGGGAAAGAAGTGAAATTTCTGTTCGACATACAGTCAATTTTACTTTATTTAAGTTGTAGCTGTTATTGCCTGACTGCTAATGAGCTGGCTTGGCGTCAAATAAGAAAATATTTCTTACATGATTTTATAAACTGTTTTTCGCTGGTTGCATTTCCGATTTTTCAGCTCCCCGGTACAAGGATTTACCCAGGATCCGGCTTCCGGCATCCGTAATAATCAAATCTTCTTCAATTCTTATTCCACTAAAATCTTTATAAGTCTCCAATTTATCATAGTTAATATATTCAGGAAATTTATTTTGCGATCTCCACAGATCAATTAATTCGGGTATAATATAAATACCGGGCTCTACTGTCACTACAAAGCCGGCTTCCAATTTTCTTCCAAGCCTTAAAGATTTCAATCCAAACTGTGTACTCTTTTTTAAGTCATCTGTATATCCAACATATTCTTCACCCAGGTCTTCCATATCATGCGTATCTAAACCCAGCATATGCCCCAGTCCGCATTGAAAAAACATGGCGTGCGCACCCTGGCTTACGGCCTCTTGTGTATCACCCTTCATAAGCCCAATTGATTTTAATCCTGCTGCCAGTGTTTCGCATGCCTTCAAATGAACATCTTTAAAAAATACGCCGGGACGTAAAGAATCAATCGCTGCTTCATGGGCATGTAACACGATATCGTAAATCTCTTTTTGCCTTGTTGAAAACCGTTGATCCACAGGAGTGGTTCTGGTAAGATCACCACCATAATGCATCGATGTTTCGGCACCGCAATCGCATAGCAACATTTGGCCCTTCTGTAAAATATTGCCCTGGCTATGGTTATGAAGAATTTGTCCGTTTACGGTGAGTATGGTAGGAAAAGCAAGATTGCCTCCCGCACTTAATGCAATACCATGAATGATACCTGCAATGTTTGTTTCTGAAATTCCTTCCTGGGCAAGTCTTGCCGCTTCCAACTGCATATCTATCGTTATATCCACTCCTTTTTCTATCTCTATTATTTCTTCGGTAGTTTTTATGGAACGCTGCTCAACAATCGCTTTGATAAGTGCTGTACTGGATGATATTTTTAATAGATCAAAGGGAATGTTCAACCAATGGCTTAGTTTACGCATATTATCTGCCCGGTATGGAGGCAGGAAATGAATCTTCCTTTTTTCAGATAATGGTTTGCTTATTTTGTCAGCAATGGATAAAGCCGGTAAAACGTTTGATACGCCTACCAGTTCAGCCTGTTCATTCAAAGATTGCAGTGGCCCTGTCCAAATGATATCTTCCACATCGATATCATTGCCAAAAATAATTTCTTGAGCATTATCAATATCGATGATAGCGGCAAGTCCCGGTCTGTCTAACCCAAAAAAATACAAAAAATTACTATCCTGGCGAAAGGGGTAACAATTATCAGTATAATTCATGCTGCTTTCCTCATTTCCCAACAATAATATGAGGCCGCTGCCAAGCTGTTCCTTTAATCTCTTCCTTCGGTTTATATAAACATGCTTCTCAAACATAATGTAGTTTTAGTGTAAACAATTTTATGCACTGGTATTTTTAAAGTTAAATAGAATTTAATTTTGCTTCTAATATTTTAGCTGTTTTTGTAGCACACAAGCCGCCTATATTGGTGCATTTAAATTGGTGTGGTATGGCCATGCCAATGGTATACATCGTTTCTATCGATTCGTCTAAAGGAATTAATTCGTCGTAGCCGGAGAGGGCCATATTTGCAAAGGTTATTGCATTCGTTGCTGCCATTACATTATTTCCCAAGCACGGCGCTTCCACTCTATTGGCAATGGGTGTGCAGGTCATGCCAAGTGTACTTTGTAATACCATCGAAGCGGCAGCAAGAGATTGAGCAAGAGAACCCTTCCCAAGATAAACGATGGCGGCCGCGGCCATACTGCCTCCGGATCCATACTCCACGCCGCAGCCCGCCACTTCTCCGGCAAAAGTGGATTGGGTGGCGATGAAAATTCCAATTAATCCGGCTACCAACATGGCTTTCACGATCTCATCTTCCGAAACTTCAAGGAAATCGGCAGTACCTATCACAGCGCCCGGCAGCGTGCCGCAGGAACCTGCTGTAGGAGCGGCTACAATAACCCCCATGGAACTCTTTACCTCCATTAATGCAGAAACATACATCACCACATTATTGAGCGCACCAGTTTCTATTAACCGCTTATTTTCTAATTGTGTCTTAAAATTTACTGACTGACTGCCCAACAAACGATCGGCATACTGTGTGCCTTGCAACCCTGATTTAATAGAGCCTTTTAGAATACGCACTATCTTTCTCATCTGTTCAAATACTTCCTGCTCAGAAATATTTCCCCTTTCGCTTTCATAAAGAATAGCCAGTTGCAATAGCGAAAGCCCTTTAGTTTTATTATACTCCAGCATTTCGTTGCAGGTAGTAAACGGCACTTTAATATCTTTTCTTGACAGGACAGGTAGTACCGGTGATAATTTTTTAACAGAAATCACATCGGGCATACCGGCCAATTGTGCCTGCAGTGAGGCATCAGGAAAATGTTGCGACTTTATCTCAATAAGAATCGGATTTCCGGCATGCACCATTAAATGGTCGTGCAACATCTGTTGATCAATTAAGGCTACAACCTTATTGGGTGTTGTACAATAAATAAGTGTTTCGTAAAAATCACCCATCATCGAAACTTCAATGCCATCAATGGCAATTATTTCGATCATACCACCGCCTGTTGAAATAGCCGTTACCGTCCTGGTTTCTTCAGTGTTGCGCAAGGTAATTTGATAGGTATTTAAATGTTTCGCTTGAATATCTCTAACAGCAAATTGAATGTTGATGCCGGCTTCAGCAATATGTGATGCAGAATTCGGCAACCTTTCATCATCTGCTTCCCATCCCAGGAATCCACCAAATAATCCCATATCCGATCCCTGGCCAGTATGTGTGTCGGCTAAAGAGCCGGTGGGGTCAAATTCAATGAGAATCTCTGTGATGTTTCCCTGCATCAGATCCCTGCATAATTTACCGATCCGTTGAGAGGCGGCACAATGAGAACTGGACGGGCCCCGCATTACCGGCCCAATCACATCATTAAAAATGCTCGGAAAATTATCCATAATATTTTATTGAATCACTAATCATATTAAAGGTGCTCCTTCCAGTATTTTGCCATTGTTTCACGCAAATGAAGCGTAGTATTCTCTCTTTCATAGATACCATGCGATCGCATGGGATACGACATCATATAAAAAAGTTTATTGTGTTTTATCAATTCATCAGCAAGCATTTCAAAACTTTGATAATGCACATTATCATCACCCGTACCCGCAATGATCATTAGCGTACCCTGGAGATTGCTGGCAAAATATAAGGGAGAACCATCATGATAGCCTTTGGCATTATCGCTCAGCAAGCCCATATATCTTTCCTGGTAGGTGGCGTCATAAAGCTTTTGATCAGATACAAAAGAAACAGCCAGCCCGGTTTTATAAATATCCGGATGGCGAAACATACAATTGAGTGTCATTTGGCCACCACCGCTCCAGCCCCAGATACCTACCCGGGAACTGTCGATATATGGATACAGGGTGAAGATCTTTTTTGCTGCAGCTGCCTGGTCGGCTGATGCAAGAATACCGATCTGTCCATAAATTGAATTGCGCCATGCCTTACCCCTTGGTGTTTTGGTGCCACGGTTATCAATGCTGATCACTATATTGCCTTGTTGTGCCATGTATTGATCCCAAAGGGCACCGCCGCCCCAATCATCCTGAACCGTAGCACCGGCAGGCTCTCCGTAAACAAAAAACAGTAAAGGATATTTTTTTGAAGGATCAAAATCCTTTGGTTTTATCATCCATGCATCTAACGCAATATCTCCAATATCGACCCTGAAAAATTCTTTTGGGTTTAGATGCAAGGCATTATATTTTTCTTTCAGTTCATGATTGTCCTGAAGAATTTTTATTTCTTGGTGATCAGGAAGATGGATCAAAGAGATTACCGGTGGGGTACTGCTATTTTGAAAGGTTTGAATAGCCCATGCTGAATTTCCGGAAATTTGATAACTGCTTTGCCCATTGAATGTTGCGGGAGTAACCCTTTCAGCATCACCGTTGCCATTGATGCTGCTTCTGTAAAGATAGCGTTGTGTAAAATTGTCGGGCGAGGCAATATAATAGACATAGCCATTTTGTGGGTCTATACAATTGATCTGTACTACATCAAAATTGCCTTTTGTAATTAATTTCGATTCGGCGCCATCTCTCGAAATTTTATACAAATGTTTCCATCCGTCTTTCTCACTGGTCCAGGTAAAATATTTTTCTCCGTCAAGCCAGCGGATATCATCATGAATATCCAGAAAATCGGGATCGGTTTCTGTATAAATATTTTTAAGCAACATTGTTTTAGCATTCCCTATCCATATTTTGTTTGTATTCTGAGCACGGTTTAGCTGTTGCACCATCACTTCATTAGAATTTGGTATGAAGTCCATACGGGCCAGATAATTGTTAGTGGGGTCGCCGGGAATATTAAACCAATTGGTTTTGCCCCCGGTTGCAGGAATAACCCCCAGTTTTACGGCAGAAAGTTTGGTGCCTACTTTGGGATAGGGCAATGGTATTGGTTTTGAATAGATCGAGTCTACATTATTGATCAG
>CAIRHQ010000114.1 GCA_903878475.1 uncultured Bacteroidota bacterium
CCGGCTTCTGAATTAACCTATCTGAAAGAGATATTTTCTAGTTCCGATGCATTGCTCGGACTAAGTTCGATCGGTAAAAAAGTACAATTTGAGGGAAAATGAAAAAACAATTTTCAACCCTGATCCTGGCCGCTGGAAATTCATCACGAATGAATTTCCCAAAAGCTTTTTTGCCCTTCCATGAAACATCAACCTTCATTGGACGCATACTGGATACCTATATTGAAGCAGGGGCACAAGATATCGTGCTGCTGGTGAACAATGATCTTGCCAATGATATGCAACAGTTCCTGAAAAATGAATATCCGGCATCGCCGATACAACTAGTAGTGAATGGCAGTTTGGATAAGGGTAGGTTCTATTCTGTTCAACTCGGACTGAGCAGGATATTATCAGGACCATGTTTTTTGCAGAATGTAGACAATCCCTTCATTTCAAAACAATTGTTACAAGCCATGTTGGAAAAACTTGGCGAGCATGATGTTGTGCAGCCGGTATTTGAAGAAAAGGGCGGACATCCTGTCCTGTTAGGAAATGATATGGTTAAACATTTAGCGAACCTGCCCGGCCACGAGCACCATCTGAAAATGGAATTGGAAAAATTCGATCGCTTTCGGCTTAACTGGCCCAGTGACCTGATCCTGGCCAATATCAATACGCCGGAATTATTCCAACAGTATTTTGGTGGTTCAAATTATTTTATCTGGAAAGAGGGTACTCAATATTCAACAAAATCGGGGACAACCGAAAAATTGAAATAAAATTTTATGCAAAAAGAAATTGCCATTGTAACGGGAGCGGGTAAAGGCATTGGAAGAGCCATTGCCGAAAGGCTGGTGGCCGATGGGTTTTATGTATTGTTGGTGGATCAGGACCGAGCAGCCGGAGAGAAAGCTGTTGAAGAAATTGGAAACAAAGACGCAGCTTTTTTTCAGGCCGATATCAGCAATGAAGCACAAGTGAAAGCATTATTTATTGAAACTGATAAATTATACGGCAGGGTCGATGTATTGGTAAACAATGCCGGTATCATCCGCGACAATATGATCTGGAATATGGAGGCAGTTGATTTCGACCTGGTGATACAAGTAAATTTGAAAGGCAGTTGGTTGATGTGCCGCGAAGCTGCTATAAGAATGAAGGAGAAACAACAGGGGCGCATCATCAATATCGCGTCTCGCGCATGGCTGGGCAATCGCGGACAAACAAATTACTCGGCCTCAAAAGCTGGTGTGATCGGAATGAGCAGGGCACTGGCACTGGAAATGGGTAAGTACAATGTGGCAGTTAATGTAGTAGCACCAGGTCTTATTGAAACGCCTTTGACCAGCGGCATAAAAAAAGAAGCACTGGATAAACTGATTGCGGCACAACCTACTAAAACCATGGGTAAGCCCGAAGATGTAGCGCATACGGTTTCATTTCTGGCTTCGCCGAAAACCAGTTTTATTACCGGACAAACATTTTATGTGGATGGAGGAAAAAGTATTGGCGCGGGTATTTAACATGAATAAGAATGGATCATAAAAGATTGTACACATGAAGGTGATCAGTATCAAGGTAAATGAGGCTCGGCATGAACTGCTGGTGGGTGAGCACGATACGCTGGCCAAGGTATTGCGTGAGCAACTGGGACTAACCGGTACAAAGATCGGTTGCGAACAGGGTAGTTGCGGAGCCTGTACTGTATTGCTGAACGATAAGCCGGTACTGAGTTGTATCACTCCTGCCATGCGCTGCCATGAAACTGAGGTCACCACCATTGAAGGAATTGCCAAGGGCGATGAACTGGATACCCTGCAAAAAAAATTCGTAGAAAAAGGCGCCATTCAATGTGGATTTTGTACACCGGGAATGGTCATCACTTCAGTGGATTTTGTACGAAAAAATCCCAACGCTACACTTGATGAAATAAAACAGGCTTTATCGGGTAACCTCTGCAGATGCACCGGTTATAAAAAAATAATTGAGGCCGTTGCAGAAACCATTCACCCGGAAAATAAATTAAACAAAGAAAAGAAAACCCAATCGACTTCATCTGTAGTAGGTGTTGGCCGACCTTATATTGAAGCCACAAAAAAAGTACAGGGCAAGGCCGATTATGCCGATGATA
>CAIRHQ010000115.1 GCA_903878475.1 uncultured Bacteroidota bacterium
CTTTTCTCCAGGTTTGACTGAAATGGGACCTATTTCAAAACTCTCTTTTAATGAAGATATTTTTAACGGATAGTTACCTGCGACAGAAAGCGAGACAGACACATTTTTATTCTCATAAATCAGTACATTGTTTTTTGCATAGGTCGCCGGTGCAAATAATTTTAGTCTCAGGCTTACCGTATCTTCACCGGCAAGGTTGGCAGATTCAAGTGTGATGCTTCGTCTGAAAACCCCGTTTAATGATACGGGCGTAATCACTTCACGAACTTTGATACCGCTTGCCCACCAGATTGCTTCAACTCCAGGGACGCCGTTCTCAACGACCCAACGCGTAGTAGTGTTATGTCCCAGTGCGGTAAATGGGAATTTTTTCATACTCACTTCAAGAGCACTGGAAGAAAAACCTTTATCGGGAACATAATTGAATGCTTTTCCCTTCGAGGAGGTCTGGCTGGTTTCCTGAGAATCAAAAAGCAGGTAGGAAAAGGCCGGTCCTACATCGGCTTTGTCGGCTTGAATTATCATTTTTGCACGTCCGCTTCGCAGAATAAAATAATCTCTGCCATAAAAATAGCTCCTGTCAGTAAAAGTTGTTTGTGCGGATAATACAATACTGAGAAAAAGAAATGGGATTATAATTGTTTTCATTTTGAAAGATTTTTTATTTCACGTACACAATATCTGCTATTTTCAAACTCACAGGGCCAAGTAATCCTGATGGCAATAATGCTTCCCCTTTTTTCCAGGAAGGGGAAGTAGTAAATGTCATCCGGCGCTGTTCGGGTCGTTGCTTATTTTCAAGTACCCACGAGGGCAATTCGTTATCGGGTGATGGCACATCTGAAGGATATTGCTCATCCCCAATCAATCTGTTGGGCCATAAATTGGTCACAGTAACTTCTAACCGATTTTCTCCTGCGATTATTGCGGGGGAAACGTCCATTCGAAATGGAGGTTTCCAAAAGGTGCCCAATTTCTTTCCATTTAATTTTACTCGGGCAATAACCTCAACCCTTCCCAAATCAAGATAGATGGCCCTGTTTTTACCAATTACATTATGAGGGATGTTTACCGTGGTTTGATAAACAGCTGTTCCTGAAAAATATTTTATGCCCTCATTCGGATGCTCAGGGTACGATATTAATTTAGGAAATTCAACTTTCAGAGGAGCTCCCCACCCCTTTGGAAATGTAAGGTTCCACGGCCTGGTAAATTCGATTGAACCTGGAACGTTTTCTGAAGATATTATCCGGGATTTCCCATCTTCTTTGGTGATCTGGTATTTGCCAGGTTCCCAAATTAAAACTTTGTTTTCATTTCCTGAAAACTCGATGGACAGATTCCCCTTTCGTGTTATATCGATTCCGTTTTGTGTTATTGAAACAATCCCATTTCCTCTCTGATCCTGTTTTTTGAAGATAACAAATAGAGATCCCGACGCATCGAAGTAAATTGGTATTTCGGTGTGCTCTCCTGTTGTGCGGTGCATACGGCATGGTTTTATTTTACCATCATAAGGGTCCCAAAATTGCGGTTCCTTATCCATTACCCTGAAACGGCAGGTAGCCCAACCCGCCTGTTGTTTGCCGTTTGCGACAAAATAAATTTCTTCATTGCCGGTATAGCGGTGAATTGAGTTTATAAGTAACCCGGCTGAGGTGGAATATTCAAAATCGGGGATCAATTTATCATGTGAAAGGATTGTTTGAAAGTCACTGCCCCAGATTATACGTCCATTCCCAACTCTTCGCTCGCCTTTGATGTCAGGATTCTTCCCCCATAATTCAAGAATAATATTCTTTCTTTCATTTTGGCTGTTTCTCATTTCATCTGATAAGCCCGGAGAGCTGGCGCCGACCGGTGAACCGATGATTGTAGCTCCATCGTTTACCATGGATAAGATTTTTTTCAGTAGTTCAGTGGTTATCCAGCCATGCGCAGGTAGAACCAAATAGTTGTAATTCTTCCCGAACGGAAGTTCTATCTGCTTATTTCTAACATTAAGCTTAACTAAAACATCTTCACTGCAGGCATCAAAATCATACCCATATGGCAACTCCGGCTCATATTTCTTTAATCCCCAGTTGCTGTGCCAGGTGTCGTTAAAGGGAGTTTCACTTCCAATAAAATACAGAACATCAGCCCGGTGTTCACCCTGCTGTAATATCGATTGACAACGGGTAAGATAGCTTACATATTCTTTTGCGCCATGTTCCCACCAGGTATTATAACGGTCAAAATGAATGCCTAAATCGCTGATCGTTAGTCCGGGTGCACTATGTTCGCCCATAAAAGCCTGGTGTGTTGATACATGCATGGTGAATCGGTTTACCCCGGAACAATAGATATAATCTCCGGTTGCCTTAAGTAAGTAGGGGTGCTCATTCCACCGGACTGCCGGAGCCCCTGAGGTAAATGCTTCTGCACCGATAACTTTTCTTCCGTTTACCCGTCCGGCAAAAACCGGATGAAATCTCATTCTGTTCTCCAGGGGTTGTGTGTCTGGAAACCAGAACTCAATCATAGGATAATCTGAAACTCCGCCGGCCTTAAGACCGTTAAAAGGGACATTGTATGGCTCGTTTGAGAATAATAGTCCATCCGCGCGACCAGCCTTTGCTGCACCACCAAAATGGTTATCAATAAACAAGTCGCTTATTGTATGGCGAAAATCCCACAGGAATTTTTCAGTCGTTTCTTCACTTTCCACTACCCGACCTGTTACTGCGGGTAAAAATTTCAGTATATCATAATTGCACCGGTTTTTAAATTCATCGGCAAATTTTTCGGTCCAGTTCTGCCATCCGGCTTCATAACTATCGATGTGCTGACTTTCAACAGTTTTGCTTAATTCACTCCCCAGCTTTTCGAGTATCGGTTTAATAGCGTGATTGTAGTTAAATAGAGTACCCTCCTTACTCAATTTATCGCATTCCAGACCATCGCCACCATTGGGCGCAGGATAGATTTTTACCCCATTACTTGTATAACCGATTCGCAAAACTGTCCATTCGCCTTCAGGTACTTTCCAGTTCAGTTTTCCGTTTTGCTGAAGTTTATCGGTTAAATCGAGAATACGGTTCATTGGAATTATATCCTCTTTAACAGCATTGTTATAGGTCATAAATTCATTGGCAGGCTTAACCAGATCGTAAATCCCTATTCCCGATTTTGGTATCCAATTGTTGATCCGGTAACCGCCATTCATATAAAGTTCAACAACCGGCCCCGGATTCATGACTAGCCGGAATTTATTCGACCTGGTTTTTGGGAAGCAGGCATCACCGAATGCGTCAGCAAACGGTCCCGAATCGGTTGCCCTGAAGGCCGTCAGTTTGATAAATTTACTTTGGATTGAATCCCATGCCATTAATGTTGCCTCAAAAACATTTGATGATGGAGTGTGAATAATGATCGAATTAACCTCTATGCTTTGATCAAAAACAATGTCAAATTGACCAGGCATTAAAGCTGTCGTTTTAAAATTGCCATCCAATA
>CAIRHQ010000116.1 GCA_903878475.1 uncultured Bacteroidota bacterium
ACAAGTTTCCTCGCTTCACTCGGAATGACAGTTTTTTTTTTGGGGGGGGGATAGACTTCTCGCTTCACTCGAAGTGAGCTTGGTGAATTGAATGAATGAGAACAAATCCGTGCTCATCCGTTTAAAACCGCGTCATCCGTGTATCTATCACTTCCGCCTACTATTCACTAAACCCCTCAACCCCTCAACATCTAAACCAATTTGTTAAAATTTCTAAAATTCCCCACCCATTCTTCTCCATTACGAGGAAAATCGTATATTGGCATACGAAATACATCGTATTATGAATCTACTCAAACAACATAAGCCCACAGAAAGCGAACTGGAGATACTTCAGATCCTTTGGAATGAGCAAACCGCATCAGTAAGAACCGTACATGAAGCCCTGTCGAAAACCAAGGACAGCGGCTATACCACTACGCTTAAACTGATGCAGATCATGTTTGAAAAAGGATTGGTTACCCGCGACGATAGTAATAAAACACATGTATACAAACCCGCAGTAACCAGGGAAAAAACACAGAAATTATTTTTAAATAAAATGATCAACACCTTGTTTGCAGGCTCCTCTGCCAACCTGGTATTGCAGGCGCTGGGCGGACATACAGCCAGTGATGCGGAACTGGAAAAGATTGAACAACTCATCAACCAGCTTAAAAAAGCAAAATAAAATTTACCAGCACTAACCGAAAACAGATATGACAACCTGTTCCTATAGTTTTTGCATGAGCTTATTGCATAGCCTTTGGCAGTCGGGGATCCTGCTCCTGCTCTATTGGGTTTTCAATCAGCTTTTTCTTCGTAACAATTCGCCCATCGCGCGGCGAAATTTCTTATTCGCATTATTGTTGATTCAGATCATAGCATTCATCACTGGTTTTGTTTCGGGTTGTTTCTTTTCTCCTACTACCCTTTCCAACGAGCTGCTCAATACAATCGCTATCCCATTTATCAGCACCCAAAAATGGCTGGCATTCGCTCCTTATTTATTCATGACTTACTGGATCATACTAGCCTATAAATTAGCCCAGTCGTTCTTATCCTGGAATCGTTTCAAACAACAATATGTACAGGGATTAGAAAAACCTTCAATCGATTTAAAATTATTCACCGCTACAAAAGCCCATCAATTTGGTCTCCGTCGTAAAGTAACCCTATGGTTTAGTACACATATACATACTCCGGTTACTTTCGGATTTTTTAAGCCGGTGATCCTATTACCTGTAGCATTGGTAAATCAGATCAGCACGGCGCAGGCTGAAACACTGATCCTGCATGAATTATCGCATATCAAATCCAATGACTACTTACTTAACTGGGTTTTGATCATCACCGAAAAAATCTTCTTTTTCAATCCCTTCTTTTCGTCCATTTGTTCTTCCATACGTTTGGAAAGAGAAAAAAGTTGCGATATCAATGTGCTTGATTTTGAATATGCTCCTACATTGTATGCCAGCACACTGGTACAGGCTGAGCGACTAAAAAGATCGACCCCCGAATTTCAGCTGGCTGCGGTGAACCGTAAAAAACAATTACTGCACCGCATCGAATTTTTTACGAACAGTTCCAATTTCAATAAAAAAACTACCCTTGATATAACCGGGCCCATCATTGGACTCCTGCTCCTATTTGCGATATACACTGCAGTGTTGTTCAATTCAGGGTTCAGTAGCCCTCAGTCTGCCGGAACAGGAATACTTCCCATGACCTTGCAACCTCAATATAATAGAGAACTCAATGAAATGGTTTTTGAAAATACAGGCTACCAGGAACCGGTCATAAAAAAATTAAACCAAAGACCTGCAGCTATTAAATATTGTAAGTCGGCCTCCACCCCCAACAACCCGGCCATTTTGAACATCGCCATGAACGATTCTAATGCTGCTGAATTATTTCAGCCAGGTCAACCCATTGCCATGAACATCGCTGAAAAAACGAATAATGGCAACAGACAGATCGTGATCAAAGAAGAGTCATCTGGATTTAAAAGTTCTACGGTAAAAGTATACTGGCTTAAATTTGAGAATGGAAAATGGGTATTACAGCCAGAATGGATGTTGGCTGCCCGCAAAATTGAGCATGCCGATTCCACTTATATGTTTCACGACAGCAGCATACAACGCAATCGCGTTTATCCCTTGCAGTAATTACAAGGTATTTGATCAAAAGAATTTACCAAAGATTTCTTGGACAGGTATATCCGTATTTATTTCCGATCAGGAAGCCCACCATGATCTCATGGGTATTCTTGGTATAGGTCCTTAATCTGGAAGTAGTAGTATTTTCATACGCATAGCTCACATTGAAGCTGTTCGACACATTGATCCCAACCATGGCTGAATATCCTGCGATCAGGTCGGAATAACGATAACTTCCACCAACCCAGAAATTATCTAGGTATTGAAACTTCACATTGGCGTGGATGCCCATCAATTGCGGTTGCCAGTACTGAACCATCACGGAAGGCAATACGCTAACGAACTCAGACAAATAAAATTTAAACCCACCGGTCACAAAATAATTGGGGGTGAAATAGGTTCCAAACTGGTTGCTCTTAACAAATTTAGCCTTACCCGGAATGATATTCAACACCGAGGCGCCCAGAAAATACCGGGCAGAATATAACCAAAGCCCCACCCCTATTTCAGGTTTTATTTTTTTCAACTCCCCATTACTATAACCGATGGCAGGATCATTGGGATCCATATTTCCGAAATCAACTTTAGAACGATCCAGATTTACATCCGATATTCCAGCACTAAAGCCAAGGGATAGTGCTGTTTGAGCACCCAGCGGCTTATGGTAGGCATAAGTAGCGGCTATTGACCAACGATTAAGATATCCAGCCTTGTCATTGATCAGCTGAAGGCCCAGTCCATGGTGAGGTGCAGATACTCCATATTCGTCCCATGCTTTTTTTCCCCTGGGATTTTCACCAGGCACCTGAAATGAATTCACATTGGTTCGAAGATCTTTTTTTCCAATCGGTCCCTGGATGGAAGCATATGCTGTAACAGGAGCGCCATTGATACCCACCCATTGCTTCCGGTAACTGAGTTTTACATCGGTATAATTCTCAATCCCCGTCACTGCCGGATTCAAAATATAATTGTTCAGAATGTATTGCGAATAAAATGGTTTGGCCTGAGCAGATGCAAAAAAACTAAGGAAACAACTTGTGGTAGCGAGCAGAAAAAATTTCTTCATGATGTCAGATTTAAATCCGGTCTTCAATTTTTGTTTTCATGAATCAACAACTATTAGTTTGCCGACTTTTGAAAACTGATGCTGATGGTAAGCATCATAGCGATGCAGTTTTCGCATCGCTATGATGTTTTATATTATTTCACAATCGTTACATATCCCGTGATCGGATCACGTCCGTTATTGGGCTCAATGATATAATAGTAGGTATCCATTGGCAGCGGTTTCCCTTTATAGGTACCATCCCATGGACTGGTATAGCCGTATGATTCAAATACCAGTTGACCAGCTTTTGTAAATACCTGTACCCTATTCTTAGGATAGGTATTCAGGTATTGGATCTCCCATTTATCATTGATGCCATCATTATTAGGCGTGAACGTATTGGGTATCCTGGGCCCTTTCAGCAATTTCACAAACATTTCATCACTGCGCGCACATCCGCCCCTTGCCGTTACTGTTAGTTTATAGGTCATATCGGTATGCGGATTAACAACAGTTGGATGTTCCAAAGTATTATCGACCATATATTGATTAGGTGTCCAAAGGAATTGAAGGTCATTTCCTGAAGTGATGGGTTCTAGTCTTACAGATCCATTCTCCAACACAAACCTATCGGGTCCTGCATCAACTGTTGGATATGCATACACCGGGAAAGTTTTAGTTAGGGTATCACTGTTACAACCAAAATTATTGGTGACATACAAGCGTACAAAGAATGTATCCGTGCGGGTATACACATAAGAGAAGGATGCTGAATTTCTCACCGATCCATCACCCATATCCCAGTTCCAGGCGGTGGTGGTACCATCACGTGGATTGCTGTTATCAGTAAAGATCGCATCCTGCAAAATACATACACTTGGCTTATTGATCACGAAACTAGCAATGGGCTGAGGATGTATGGTAGTGATCTGAATGATCGTATCATGCAAACATCCTACATCACTTCTTACCGACAACTTAACTGAATATGGTCCAACCGTAGAGAACCAATGGGTAGGACTTACCGCTGGAGAAGTATTGTTCAACGGACCGCTTGCAGGGTCGCCAAAATCCCAAGTATAGGTCATGGCTGATCCATCAGCTATGGAAGTTGTATTATTGAACTGCACAATGGCATTCGGTATACAATAGGCAGGTTTATCCAGGGTAAAATTGGGTTTAGGGATCGGACTGATCACTACTGGAATTGTTTTTACGGAACTGCGGCATCCATAAGTTGAAGTAGTGTACATCTTCACCTGGTAGGTTGATGCTGCCGGGAAAACATGTGTAAATACTGAACCTGGTGCATGATTTTCTAAAGGAGAACCATCGCCAAAATCCCAAGTGGTTGTGGCTAAAGTAACTCCGGCAATTGTAGTAGACAGATCAGTAAAACTTACATTGGTACGCTCGCAAACCGGATTGTCGTAAGAGAACATTGCTGTGGCCGTATCGATCACAGTAATTTGCTGACTAAGCGTATCGGTACAACCACCTGCTGAAGATGTGAAAGAAAATTTGATGATATGCGTACCAATACCCGCAACCAACGGACTGAATATTCCTGTAGAACTCACACCGGGTCCGGTAAAGATTGCATTACCCGGAACCCCTCCTATTTCAGTAGCCTGCGTGATCTGATAAGGTGCTGCCAGTAAACAAGCATCCGGTAAAGGATTGAACTGCACTTTCGGAGCCGCATTCACCGTGATCACCTGCTGATAATCGTTAAAGCAAAGTGTTCCCGAATAAGCGCGTATACGTACGGTGAAGTTCTTAGTAAGCGGTGTTTGGAAATTAGGATATAAATGACGGTATATTTTTCCGGTATACGGGAAATCATCAACCTGTACTACAGCAGGTTGATTCACAAAATCCCAACGAATTTCAAGTTTGGTAACGCTACCCGGAGTAACACTTGAAATATTCGTGATCGCCACAGAATCATTGGCACATAGCACTGACCCAACTGTAAAGCCCGCTGTTGGATTGGCGCCATTGATGAAAATATCTTGTGTCAGCGTATCCTTACATCCAAGATTACTGGTCACAATATGTGTTACATGATACAAACCGGTATTGGTATAAAGATGTGTGCCGTGCTGGGTAAAGGTATGCGGACTGCCATCGCCAAAGTCCCAGTCGTACCCCGCAGGATTGAACGTACCCGGTGCAGCAATATGACTGGTATCTGTGAATACCGCAGCAATATCATTTATACAAACCTCTGGAATCATGAAGCCAGCTTGTGGGCGGGCATTGATGGTTACATTACGAGAGAATACATTACTGGTACAAGTACTGGTTGAGCCCACGGTAAGTGTCACAGTATAAGTTCCTGCCGTAGCAAAAGTATGAACAGGATTTTGTGATGTTGAAGTATTGGAGCCACTGGTAGGGTCACCAAAATCCCATGCCCAACTGTTAAGCGTACCCGAACTTGGAACAGAGACGTCAGTGAAGCTGATCGTTCTGGTTTCGCAGGATGGGTTGGTATAATTAAAATTGGCAACCGGTAAAGCAAGAACGGTAATGGTACCGCTTAATGAAGGATTGATACAAGGTCCACTGGTGGTAACCGTATACGGGAATACCCCACTGGCAGTGGCGGTACCACTGATGGTGAATACTCCTGCATTGAATACTCCGGTAACCCCTGCAGGTAATGAACCTGCGGTGATGGAAGCACCGGTACCACCTGCCCCAATGGCATAGGTGATATTGGTAATGGTTGTATTGATACACAATACCTGGGCATCGGTACCCACTGCCGATGTACGTGTGATGGTAGAATTATCATCTACAGTAATGGTACCACTTAATGAGTTGTTGATGCAAGGCCCGGCTGTAGTAACCGTATACGGGTATACACCGGCAACGGTTGGTGTTCCACTGATGGTGAATATACCGGCAGCAAATACACCTGTAACGCCTGCAGGA